>CAYWED010000090.1:0-1666 GCA_964457135.1 uncultured Muribaculaceae bacterium | reverse complement strand
AAGCCTTAATAGATAGTAGGAGAAATAGAGATGTAAAAGCAGCACGAGAAGAAGGACGTGAAGAAGGAGAAAAATCTAAAACTATTGAAATAGCCAAAAATTTACTTAAAAATACTAGTATGACAATAGAAGAAATAAGTTTAAATACTGGCTTATCTAAAGAAGAAATAGAAGCAATAAAAAAGATTTAGCAAAATAAAATTTTACAATATTTTAATAAAATAGATAATTAATGAAAATTGAACATTAATTATCTATTTTTATTTTTTGATTATATTCATACATTGACTCTTCATACTTATTCTTACCAGGACTATAATACTTACTATTTTTAATATTATCAGGTAAATATTGTTGTTTTACCCAGTTATTTTTATAATTATGAGGATATTTATAATTAGGGCTTGTAGTTCTAATATGTTCAGGGATTCTACCAACATTATTCTTATGTAAATCATTTTGAGCAGCCATATAAGATGTTTCAGTAGTATTACTTTTAGGACTAAGTGCCATATCGATAACTGCATAAGTAAGTGGCTTATTAAGTTCAGGAAGTCCAAGTCTCTCAGCAGCCTCTATAGCAGATAAAACACGAGGTGGTAAACTTGGGTTAGCTAGTCCTATGTCTTCATAAGCAATAACAAGCATTCTTCTATATAATATATCAAAGTCTCCTGCTTCAATTAACCTAGCCAAATAATGAAGTGCTGCATCCACATCACTTCCTCTAATACTTTTTTGAAAAGCACTTATGACATCATAATACCCATCTTCATTTTTATCATGATAGAAGTTAGCTTTATTATTAATTGTACTTATATCATCTATAGTAAAAGAAGGTCCAAAGCTATTATAACAAAATTCAATTAAATTATAAGCATATCTTAAGTCTCCACCTGAAATTCTAGCAATATGTTTCTTTGTTTCATCACTTAAATCAATATCTTCATAAACACTTTTAACTTTTTCTATACCCTCTAAAATGTCTTCTTCAGTAATTTCCTTTAACTCAATCATCTGACATCTACTTCTAATAGCAGGATTTATAGAATGAAATGGGTTAGAAGAGGTAAGTCCAATCAAAGTTAGCTTTCCACTTTCAATAAAAGACAATAACAAATCTTGTTTATCCTTATTCATCCTATGTATTTCGTCTACTATTAAAACTAAATCCTCATACATCTTTGCTTCTTCAAAAACAACTTCAAAATCTTTCTTTGAATTAATAGTAGCATTAAGCATTCTATATCTTACTGACAATTCATTCATTAAAGTTAGAGCAATAGTAGTTTTACCAATACCACTTTTTCCATAAAAAATCATATTAAAAACTTTTTTATTCTTAACTAAATTATTTAATATCTTATTTTCTCCAATTAAATGATGTTGACCAAGTACATCTTTTAAATATTTAGGTCTTAATTTTTCAGCAAGTAATTCCATCCTCATCACCACATATATTATTTTATCATAATTCCATATAAAAAGGACAAAATTAATTATCCTATAATGTTACAGTTCAGTCAAGGGAGTAGATGAAACTACTTCTTTTTATGTTGATAACTAAAGGTAAAAAGTGCATAAGTATTAAAAAATCTCAAATTATTAAAAAAAAATTACAAAAAGCACTTGATTAATTTTGAAAATATGAGAAAATGCTAGACAA
>CAYWED010000089.1:0-1770 GCA_964457135.1 uncultured Muribaculaceae bacterium | reverse complement strand
AGTTTTTTTATTAAAAGAAGAAATGCTATTTTAAACATTTCTTTTTATTTCTAATCTTAAATATATCAAATGGTAATACTGCTATAAAAGTTAAAACAATTATAATTCCTAACCATTTTAATTCTAAAGGTACAGTATTCGCAATGTTATTAAAGAATGGAATGTATATAAGCATAATTAATCCTCCCATTACACCTAAATTTACTACTAAAGAAGCTTTATCTTTAAAACTTTCAAAAAATGCTTTTAAAGTTAATTCTTTACTTCTTAATTGATAAGTAATTAGCATAATAGATAACACTATAGTTGAATAAGTAACAGTTGATGCTAACTTAGTATTTATATTTATTAAGATAAAATAAGTGATAAATACTACTAAAAATATTAAGAATCCTTGTGAAATACTATAAAATGCTTTTTTCAAAGTTACAATTGATTCATTAATATTTCGTGGTTTTTCTTGCATTATTTCTTTAAAAGGTTTAATTCTTTGAAATATAATTGAGGAAGTAGGATCAATTATTAACTCTAATAGCATAACATGAATAGGTAATAAAAAAGTAGGTAGTTTAAAGAGTGGAACAAATAATGATAATAAAGCTATAGGTATATGAATAGCAATAACATATAAAATAGCTTTTCTAATATTTTTATAAATATTTCGACCATTTTCGATTGCTTTTACAATTGTATTAAAATTATCATCTAATAAAATTAAATCAGCTGATTCTCTAGCAACATTAGTACCTCTCATACCCATGGCAATACCAACATCAGCTTTTTTTAAGGCTGGGGCATCATTTACACCATCACCTGTCATGGCAACTACTTTGCCATCTTTTTGTAAAGCATTAACAATTCGCATTTTATGATTTGGATATACTCTAGCAAAAATATTTACTTTCTTTACCTTTTCTTCTAATTCTTCATCGGACATATTTTCAAGTTCCATACCTGTTATTACTTCTTCATAGTTTTCAAGGTTAATTTTTTTAGCGATACCTTTAGCAGTTTCTCCATTATCACCAGTTATCATTATGACTCTAATACCAGCTTCATAACAAGCATTAAGTGAAGTTTTAATACCGTAACGTGGTGAATCATAAAGAGCTACTAAACCTGTAAACTCTAATTTTGCTTCTGTTAAATTTTGAGGAATATTTTTTAGTTTATCTTGTTTAGCAACGGCTAAAACTCGGTATCCTTCTTTAGAATAATTATCTATTTTGTTTTTTATTTCAACATAAGTTTTTTTATCTATTTTACATAATGATAAAACACTTTCATATGCACCTTTTACACATAATAATTTATTATCAATAATTTGACCTGTCATTTTAGTCTTTGGTGTAAAAGCATATTCTTTAGTAATTTTTATTTCAGAATTTATTTTCTTTTGAGAGTGACAATATTCTTTTATAGCAATTTCCATAGGATCATAAGCAACAATAGGACAAGATAAATATAAGGTTTCTAAAAATGATTTATTATATGCATAAACATCTTGAATTTCCATTTTATTTTCGGTTAATGTGCCTGTTTTATCAGTACATAATACATTTACAGATCCTAAAGTTTCTATTGCTTTTATATTTCTTGTTAAAGCTTTTTTATGAGTTAAATCCCAAGCTCCACTTGCTAAAAAGACAGTTAATACAACGGGTATTTCTTCGGGAATTGTTGCCATAGCAATAGTAACGCCAGCTAAAATTGATTCGATAATTCTTTGGGAAAATTCTAATTCGGAATAATTGATATAGTTAATTATTA
>CAYWED010000088.1:0-1865 GCA_964457135.1 uncultured Muribaculaceae bacterium | reverse complement strand
TAGTAAATATAGTCTAAAAGTAATGGACATTTTTTCACTCTTCATTCATAAAATTGATATTAGCTTTAATGATATCATTTTTATCTAAATATTTTTTGATATTATTGACGTTTTTATTACCTAATAATTCTGGTATTAAACAAACATCTAATGGATTGATTTTAGACAAACCTAATTCTTTAATTTTATCTAATGGTATGTAATTCTCTATTAAGTCAAAAGGACACTTTCCATCTAAATTTTTTCTATATAAACTATTAATATGAGAACATAATAAATTAAGTTCTTTTTGTGTATATGGTTTTAATGATACTCCCTTAGGTATTACTCTTCTTATAAGTTCATGATTATTTTCAATTGCTCCTTTTTCAAAACTAGAATAAGGATGACAGTAAAATAAATTTATTTTATCAGAAACTGATAAAATATCTTCAATATTAATAAACTCATGACCATTATCAGTTAAAAGTATTTCCATAATTTTATCAAAAATATCTTTACTAATAATGTCTTTAAAGTAGTTTAATTTTTCTTTTACTTTATCTATAGTTTGGCTGTCTATTTTAAAAATAAATAAGAAATTAATCTCAACTATTTCTAAAGTAAGTAATACTGATGCATTATTTTCTTTCACTCCTTCAACAGTATCCATCTGAGTTTCACAAGCATCAGGATTTTTCTTCTTAAGTATTTCATAATCTTCATACGTATGTCCTTCAATATCTCTTATAATTTGTATCTTTATTTTCGTTTTTAGACTTTCTACGTGTTCTAGGCAAATCAGAAGATTTAATTGGAAGATAATTATTTTTAATCTCCCAATAAATAGTCTTTAATATAAATTTTGTTTCATATATCCTATTTATAGTGGTAACAGCATGATAAACTGATTTAGATTTAATAATTAAAGGACATAATCTTTCATTTAATATAATTGTTTCAGTTTCAGTATAATGTAATCCAGTTCTAGAATTAGAAAGATTGTATTTATAAACATCATGAGCCTCTCTAGCATTATAATATTTCTTAATTAATCTACACCCATTCTTTGTAGTACATCCATTACAAACATGAGGAGAACTCATTAGCTTAATGCAAATTTTGTATTCAATATTTTTACACGTTAAATAACATTCTTTATCTCTAACATTACATATACTATATTTTAAACAAGGATGTTGTCCACCATAAACACTAGGAAATCTAAAAGTTATATGTCTATTTATTTCTTTAATAATACCACTAGAAGGTCTTTTAATATCTTTTTCTATTTCTTTAATAGATTTATTATCATCAAGCATAGTTTGAATTGCTAATCTATCAGAATAAGTAAAAGGTTTTCTATTCATTTTTGTTCCTATCAATCAATATATTTATAATAATTTTAATATCATTAAGTTCTTCTATTAAAGACAAAGCATGATAATAATAATCGTCATAGTCTTTACTTTAAATAACTTTTTAAAAGTATTTGCAAAGTCATTTAAATAAGTTCCAATATCATTAAAAGAATCATCTAATACTCTTTTAAGTTTGTCATTAGACATAAAGTTAAATATATCCATAGTTAGTCCATCTTCAATAAGTTTAGTAAAATTACAATAGTTATTCATAATATAATCATTCCCTTCTTTTAACTATTAATTTTAAAAACAGTCTACCTATTTAGAAAGAAAAATGTTAAAATATGAAAGTCTATTAAATAGATAGACTAAAGAGCAAGAATACTTATTTTTATCTATTCGGAAGTAGTTAGTAAAAATAGTATTCTTTTTAATTACAGCATAAAAAATCACCTCTACTTATAGGTGGATATTTTAACATATTCTAAAAGTAATGGAAATTGTCTATTAAAGATATAAATA
>CAYWED010000087.1:0-1899 GCA_964457135.1 uncultured Muribaculaceae bacterium | reverse complement strand
ATTATCTTTATAATCTTTATATTCAAATGTAATAATACCATTATCTATAGATTTAATTCTATTATTAGAAATAGCTACTCTAAAAGAATATCTTCCTATATATTCTATTACATTTTCAGGACTGCCTTTAGGTGGTTCTATATAAGTAACCCAATCTTTTTTATAAAGTGGTTCTAAGAACTTATTTAATTTTTTATTATCTTTTAAATATTCTAATTCAGGAGGTAACTTTAAATCTAATGTTTTAAGTTTAGATAGGAATTTACCTCTAAACATAGAAGTTAATACTTGGACTTTAATAAGATAATTTTCACTAGATTCTTCCCATTTATTGTTTTTAGTTAAACCTCCACCAGTTACAATAGAATGTATGTGAGGATGAAGGTCTAAAGTTTGTCCCCAAGTATGAAGTATAGAAGTAATGCCAACTTTTGCTCCTAACCATTTAGGATCCTCACATAATTTTAAAATAGATTCTTTAGTTGCTTCAAATAATATATTATAGAATTTCTTTTTATTATACAAAGCAATGATATTTAATTCACTAGGAACAGTAGTAACAATATGAAAGTAAGGACAATTGAGTAAATCTTTATTTTGATTATTAATCCATTCTTCTTTTTTATATTGCTGGCACATAGGACAATGTCTGTTTCTACAAGAGTTATATCCTATTATTTCTTTTCCACAGCATTCACAAGTAATCCTGTGAATACCCATCTCTTTAGTTTTACAATTTTTGATAGAAGATATAACCTTTAATTGTTCATTAGGTAGATTATGATTTTTAATATAGCTATCTCCATAAAGAATAAATATATCTTGAATAGTAGGTTTATCTTCTATCATATTTAATACCTTTTAGATTATTAAAATCTTGAGTTAAATGAACATAAATAGAAGTAGAATTCAAAGATTTATGTCCCATCATGGATTTTAAAGTAAGTATATCTCCACCATTCATAAGATAATATGTAGCAAAACTATGTCTAAGTGAATGTGCAGTTATTTCCATAGGTAAATCATAAATTTTCTTTAAACTTGTAAAGAAATTACCTATTGTTCTAGAGTCAATATGTTCATGTAATTCAATACCTTTAAATAAATATCCAGTTTTGAAAGTATAATTTTTTGTTTTATAGTAAAGTCTTAAATATTTAATTACAACATCAGGTAAAATAGTATATCTTTCTTTATTACCTTTACCTAAGACTTTAAGTTTATGTTCTTTTGAGTTAATATTTTCTATTTTTAAAGTAGCAACTTCACTTATTCTAAGACCACAGCAAAAAGATAAAAGTAACCAACATTTATGTTCTAAATTATCTTCATCATTAACAATAGTAATAAATTGTTCTTTAGAAATAATAGTAGGATATCTTTTTCTAATTTTAGAAGTAGGAAGCAGAGTTTTGCTAATGTTTCTGTCAAAACATATAAGATAAAAATATCTAATAGCAGACAAATTAAAATTATAAGTATTAGCACTTAGCTTTTTATTTAAGAATTCTTTTTTTAAATATTGAATAATATTATCTATACTTAGTTTTTTAATTATAGTTTTTTCATCATAGTTATTTAAAAATCTGATAATAGAAAATTTATAATTTGTAATAGTTATTTCACTTCTTCCTCCCATTCTTAAAGTTTCTTCACATTTTTTCAACCAAATCCTTTTATTTTTTTCGTTGTTCATAAAAAAATCTCCCTTCTTGTGTCAAAAAGGAAATTAACTACTTTATTTATTTTAAATTTTGTGTATAATAATAAATGTGTTAGTAGTTATATCCTTTTTGATCGAAGATTATAATATACTAACACGTTTTATTTTGCAAGTTTTTTTAATTTTGTTTGAATTTTATTTAAAGTTAAAGACTTTTCGTCAGAAATTTGGTACAA
>CAYWED010000086.1:0-1955 GCA_964457135.1 uncultured Muribaculaceae bacterium | reverse complement strand
CCCATCTTTGACACTTTTTAAATATTTTACCCTTCAATCCTAGATTTTATCTAGTTTTTTTATTTTTTGGTCTTGCGTATGTGTTCCGTAAGTGATATAATGATATTAGGATGTGATAATATGAGACTTTCTAAAACAACAACTAAAAGTAATACTACCTATACTATTATAAGAGACTACACTACGCTTGAAGGTAAACGTTCTACATATATTTACGAAGCATTAGGCAACGATCAAAAACTTAAAGAAAGATTTGGTTCTATTAATACTATGGAAAAGGTTAAAGAATACATCGCCTCTTTAAATCAAATGATTAAAAATGGTAAAGAACCTCCCGTTATTTTGACTTTAGATCCTAACAAACAAATAGAAAAAGATGTTAATCGTTCTTTCTTCTCTGGTCATTTATTTCTAAGAAAAATATATTATGACTTAGGTATAGATAAAATATGTAAAAATATTAAAGAAAAATATAATTTTAAATTTGATATAAATTCTATTGTAGAATGTCTAGTATTTGCTCGTATTATTTGGCCTGCTTCTAAATTATCTACATTTGAACAATCAAGAAAATTTATAGGTAATTATAATTTTGATATTCAGCATGTTTATAGAACTCTTTCTTACCTATCAAAAGAAATAGATAACATTCAAAAAATTTTGTTTAACAATAGTAATAAAATCATCGATAGAAATTACAAAGTTATATATTATGACTGTACAAATTACTTCTTCTATACTGAAGAAAATGATTTTCAAAGGAATGCTATAAGTAAGCAACATCAACCATTACCTCTTGTACAAATGGGATTATTTATGGATGCTGATGGATATCCAATTGCAATGAATATAAATCCTGGTAATACATCTGAAACAAAAACAATGTTACCTACTGAAGAAAAAGTTTTAAATAACTTTGATTTAAAAGGAAAGAACATAATTGTATGTACTGATGCTGCTATGTGTACAGATGAAATAAAGAGCTTTAATGTTAAAGATGGACGTGGATTTGTAATAACCCAGTCAATAAAAAAATTAAGCAAAGAATTGCAAGAGTTTGCTTTGGATAAAAGTGGTTGGCGTATTTTAGGCAATTTAATAGATATCTTTAATATAGAAGATATAGAAAAAGATAGTGAGTTAAAAAAATACTATTATAATTCTATATTCTATAAAGAGATTGAATGTGAAACCAAATCTGTTAAACAAACATTAATAGTTACATTTTCTTTTAAATATCAAGCATATCAACATAAATTAAAAACTCACCAACTAGAAAGAGCAGCTAAACTTGTAGAAGAAATAAATAATAAAAACAAGAAAGCAAAAAAGAAAAAAGATGTAGAAAAAATCAAAATAAGTAAAAATCAAAACGATGCAAAAAGATTTGTTAAAGAAATAAGAACTACAGATACTGGAGAAGTTGCTTGTAATATAGAATATACAATAGACAAGGATATATATTTAAACGAAGAAAAATATAATGGATTATATGGAATAACTACTAATTTAATTAATGATACAGAAACTATCATTAAAGTAATGAAAGGAAGATGGGAAATAGAAGAATCATTTAGAATAATGAAAGATGATTTTGATTCTGGAACAGTTTACCTATCAAGAGAAGATAGAATTAAAGGACATTTTATTACTTGTTTCTTATCATTATTTATCTATAGATATTTAGAACATCAATTAAATGATAAATATACTGTTCATGAAATAGTAAGTAAGTTACAGGAAATGAAAATGTTAGAACACAAAGGGAAAGGATATGAACCAGTACAAGATAGAAATAACCTTACAGATGATTTACATCGATTTTTAGGCTTAAATATGGACACTGAGATAGTATCTTATAAAAAAATTAAAAAAATTTTAGAAGAACAAGAAAAGTAATTTTACTTACGCATATTTTAGTTAAAAAAATAAACTCTAGAGGCTTTATGATTAAA
>CAYWED010000085.1:0-2012 GCA_964457135.1 uncultured Muribaculaceae bacterium | reverse complement strand
CCTAAAATAAAATTCAAAGTGCCCGCATTTTTTATAATGGGCAATTAGTCTTTTACAATATGATAAAATGAATATGTTACTTATGGGGATAAGGCAATGCTGAGGAGCAACCTGAGCACATAAGTAATGTTATACGGAAAAGGAAGTACATGCGCTTCTTTTTTATTATGTTTCCTTTTCTGGTAACCTTATGCAATAAACCTCAGGGGTTTGGGGACTGGGCCCCATTATTTATTTTTTTCTCTTTTTGATGTACAATATATAACCGTGGTTTGTTTGCTATTTAAAGGAGAGAGAAAAATGCAAACGTATTCACAACTTTGTAAAGAACAAAGAAATATAATAGAAGACTTACTTAATAAAAATTTTACATTCACTGAAATTGGAAAATCAATTAATGTTGATAGAAGAACTATATCTAGAGAAGTAAAAAGAAACAGAATTATAAAAAGTTCGCTTTATCTTCCGTTTAGTACTAATGGCATTGATAAAGCAACTAAAATGTGTGACAAACTATCATTACCACCTTATTGTTGTAATAATTGCTCACATAAATCATCTTGTACTAATTGGCACATTTACTATAATGCTAAAGAAGCTCAAAAACATTATGAAGAAGTTTTAACAAATTCTAGAGAAGGAATTGATATGACAGCTGAAGATATTAATATAATAAATAAAAACATTATTCCTTTAATTAAAGATAAGCATCAAAGTGTAAATCAAGTTTATATTAACCATTCGGATATCTTATGGATTTCTAAGCCTACATTTTATAAATATGTTGATCTTCAAGTTATTAATCTTAAAAATTCAGACTTACCAAGAAAAGTTAAATATAAAAAGAGAAAAAATAATAAAAATAAGATTAATAAAAGAGAAATTGCTTTGCTAATTGGTAGAACTTATGAAGATTATATAGAAAGAACCACTAAAGACAAAACACTTATAGTTTGGCAATTAGATACAGTTATTGGTAGAAGAAATGAGCCTAAAGTATTAATGACTTTCTTATTAGTAAATACAAATTTCATGATTATTAGATTATTGGATAAATGCAATGTTGAACAAGTTGATACGGAATTTACTAGATTAAAACAAATATTAGGAATTGAGATTTATAAAGAAATTATAAATATAATTTTAACTGATAATGGGATAGAATTCTATGATCCAATACATATGGAATATGATTTAGATACTGGAGAAAAAATATCTTCAGTTTATTACTGTCATCCTAATAGTCCTGAAGAAAAACCAGAATTAGAAAAGAATCATGAATACATTCGTTACGTATTACCTAAAAGAACTTCATTTAAAAACTTAACTAAAAAACAAGTTCAAAAACTTGAAGATAATATTAATAATATTCCAAGAGAAATATTAGGAGATAAAACACCTTATGAGTTAACTAAAAAATTATATCCAAATTTAATAAAAAAACTTAATACTAAATATATAAAACCAGATGATGTTACATTAAATCCAAAAGACATATTAAAAGGTGATACAAATGAAAAATAAAATATTAATGTTACATCCTACTTTAGGTTTTATAACTTTTAAAGATTTAATAAACGATTTGGAAAGTATGCTAGAAGACACAGTTTTTTTTGAAGATATTATTACAAGCATATTAGAACATACAGCAATGACAAAAGAAGATATAGCAACATTATTTAACTTTAGTATTGTTAATAGGTTAAAATGGATTATTAATGTTCTAAAAGACTCAAATTAATTCAACGAAAAAACAGAAGTTATCGCTTCCGTTCTTTCGCTGGCAAACAAGCCACATTCACTAAAATTTTCATATGTACGGGCACTTAGTTATGAAAAGACCAAGTATCGTGCACTTTTTGACGTGCAACAATTTTCCCATACAAGTGGTAGTATATCACACTTTATAAAAATTTCAATTTTTTTGTATTTCTTTAACACTTTACATGGGCAGTTACTTCTTAAAAAAGTAGATAAAGTTGATACTCGGGCACTTTCAATTTAATTCAAGC
>CAYWED010000084.1:0-2033 GCA_964457135.1 uncultured Muribaculaceae bacterium | reverse complement strand
GCGTTAAAGTAAATGTTTATAGTCGACAACTTATGTCTCATTATTTTTAGTGTATAATGAGACATATAAAAAAGAAATGAAAAACGATAATTAGACAACTTATGTCCCGTTTTTCATTTTCTTTTTTATCTATAATTTATTAGAATGTTTTGAATAAGATTTTTTAAACTTTTCTTAACTTCATCGTAATAAACCTTATCTATTTTATCTAATATATAATACATATAATTATTTAAATATTCTTCAAATTCTTTTCTATTCATTTTCACTATATTTGCCTCCAAATATTTTTCCTTTTTCATCTTTAGTCAGAAATCTAATATTGGCTTCTTTTATTTCGTTATAGTCTAAGTATTTTTTAATGTTCTCTATATTTTTATTTCCAAGTAATTCTGGTATTAAGGTTACGTCTTCATCTTTAATAGGATATATACCAAGTTTTTCAAGTTTATCTAAAGAAATGTATTCATTTACTAAATCAAAAGGACACTTACCATCTAATTCTTCTCTACATAAACTATTTATATGACAACACATTAAATTGTAATCTTTTTGTGTATATGGTTTTAAAGATACACCTTTAGGAATAATTCTTCTTATAAGTTCATGATTGTTCTCAATTGAACCTTTCTCGTAACTTGCATAAGGATGACAATAGAAAATATTTATAGATTCAAATACCTCTTTAAATTTCTCTATTGATATAAATTCTGCTCCATTATCAGTTAGTAAAATCTCTATTATTTTATCAAAGGTTTCTTTAGTTATTTTATCTTCAAGGTTGCTTAATGCTTTTATAACGTCATTATTAGTTTTTCTATCTAATTTGAACATTAATAAAAATTGTATTTTAACTATTTTTAGAGTTAATATAACAGGTTCATTATTATTTTTAACGCCTTCTACAGTATCCATTTGCATTTCTATTGCATTAGGATTATCGTTATGATATTTTTCATAATCTTCATAAGTATGACCTTCTACATTTCTTTTATAAGTTTTATCAACTTCTTCCTTATTAGTATTTGTCCTTTTTCTAGGTAAATCTGTTCTTTTAAGTCTTAATTGACCTCTTCCAATTTGTTTATATATAGTGCTTCTTTTAAAATTAAAACCACGTTTATTAATTATATTTAAAGAGTGGTAGATAGATTTATTTTGTAATACTAAATAATAAAAATCATTATTTAAAATATTTAATTCTATTTCAGTGTAATGTAATCCTAATCTATCGTTTTTCCAATTATTTCTATATTCACAATCTGCATCTAATGCTTTATAATTGTATCTAACATGTCTACAACCTTTTTTTGAACTGCATGAGTTGCAGACATGTGGGGAAGAGATTAGCTTTGAACATAAGTTAATCTTTATATTTTTGCAATATAAATAACAATTATAACCTTTGACAGTGCATGATTCGTATTTGATACAAGGATGAGTGTTATTAAAAGTGGATGGATAGGTTATAACTTTATGTTTATTTATTTCTTTAGCAATTCCACTTCTATCCCTTCTAGTTAAATAACTTATTTCAGTAATAGTTTTACCTTCATTTAGTAAGTTTTCTATGATTAGTCTGCCTTCATATGTTAAATGTACATTATTTATTTTCTTCTTCATGAATATTAATAATCAACTCCTTTAATATATCTACTATTTCAGGAATAGAAGATATGTACATATCAATTTCTCTTTTATCTAAATTTTTATTAGGATTATTTAGATAATAAATATAAGAAGATACATAATTTTTAATATCTTCTAAATACAATAATATTTCGTTTAAATTTTTCATAACATTTTCCTCCTCTTTGCCTACCATTAAAATTAAAAAACTACCAGCATAAGCATCACCTCTGATGGTAGATTATTTTATAAAAAGATAGTAAATTAGACAACTAAATTCCCATTATAATTATATTAGAGTAGTAGAAAGTAAATTTGTATTTGTAGACAACTAAATTTCTGCATTAGTAGACAACTAAATTCCCGTCTATATATAAAACGGGAATTTACTATGAGAATTCAGA
>CAYWED010000083.1:0-2123 GCA_964457135.1 uncultured Muribaculaceae bacterium | reverse complement strand
AATCATTAACGTCACTTGGTGCGACGATTTTACCTTTTGGAGCAGGTGAGGAGAATCGAACTCCCGTTAGCAGCTTGGAAGGCTGAAGTTCTACCATTAAACTACACCTGCGTCTTTTTAAGTACATTTATAATTTTACTAGAGTGTTTTTGTTATGTCAAGCATTTTCTGTTATATTATATGCGTAAAATTGTGCCTTTGATTACAGAAATTGAAATTGAAAATGGATGGTCTTTATGCTAGAATGATATTAGAAGGTGAATAATGTGAGTAAAGATAAAAAGATTCCTACAAAGAATTATTTAATTGTTTTAGTGTTAGCAGTAATCGTTGTTATTTTAACATTATATATTAATGCTTGGTATAAGACATATCAAGAAAACAAGTTAAGTATAAGTCCATTTAGTGGAGTGGTAGAAGAAGTTGATATTAATGAAATTAATCTAACTCTTGCTGAAATGAATGAAGTTATTTTATATGTTGGATATACAAATGATAAATCTATTTATGATATGGAGAAGAGACTTTTAAAATATATAAAGAATAACGATTTAGTAGATAAGTTTATTTATGTTGATGTTACAGACTGTATGAAAGATAAGAAATATGTTGAGATTTTAAAGAATACTTTTAGTGAAAAGAGTGAAGAAATAAAAGAAGTTCCTATGTTAATTTTTGTTAAGAATGGAAAAGCTGAGTTAGTAGTAAATTCTAAAGCTGGTAATATAAATGTAGAAGATGTAGCAAATATTAAGAATGAATATCAATTAGATAACTAGTATAAAAGAGTTATCTTTTTATTTTCTCTTTTTATGAAACCTTCATCTATTAAGTTTTTAAGTTCTCTATTCATAGCGCTTCTATCTACTGCTAGGTAACTCGCTAAATCTTTATAGGTTGATGGTATATATATAACTTTAGTTCCTGTTTTACTTGTTGTAATTTTGAAATATTCTAGGAGTTTGTCTCTTACTGTTTTTTTTGTGAGTATTTCTATTCGTTCGTTTTTTAAATTTACTTTGTCAGTAATTATTTTAAGTAAATTCTTTATAAATGTGTTATAGTAATATGATTTGTTTTTTAAAGTAAAGATTCTATTGTAGTCTATTAAAATTAATTTTGTATCTTCTTTTGTTATAACATCACTTTCATTATTATTTAAAGATGAAAAAGAAGATGCAAAAATATCGTTTTCAAATAAATCTTCTATGATAAATACGTTTCCAGCCTCGTCAGTCCTTATAATTTGCACGTTTCCAGAGATAATAATGGCTAGTATGTTTGTGTCAGTTGTGCTACTTAATAAACTACAATTTTTCTTAATTTGTAAAGTGTGTGCTTCTAATGTGTAAAGCAATTTTTCCCTATTTCTTGGGGAAATTTCATCAAATAAGTTATTCATTTTACACCTCTAAATACTATTTTACCAAAAAGTTTGAAATGGTGCAATTGCATCACTATGGTTTTATTAAAAAGTGTTATTATTAACGTAGCGGAGGAGTAGTAATTATGAAGATAATTAAAAGAGATGGGCATATGGTAGATTATTGTCCAGAGAAAATTGAAAAGGCTATTATGAAAGCCAATAAAGAGGTAGATGAAGATGACCAAGCATCTGCTACTCAAATTAAAAATATTATTAAATATATAGAGGGTTTAGGTAAAAAAAGAATTTTAGTTGAAGATATTCAAGATATAATTGAAACTAAACTTATGAGTATTGGAAAATATGCTTTGGCTAAAAAATATATAACTTATAGATATACTAGAGAGTTAGTTCGTAAGAGTAATTCAACAGATTTAGCAATTAAAGAATTAATTGACGGAGATAGTGAATATTGGAATACTGAAAATTCAAATAAAAATGCTAAGATAGTAACTGTTCAAAGAGATTATTTAGCAGGTATTACATCAACAGATATTACTAAAAGATTTTTACTTCCTGAAGATATTGTACAAGCACATGAAGATGGAATAATTCATTTTCATGATGCAGATTATTTTGCTCAAAATGCACTTCATAACTGTGATTTAATCAATTTAGATGATATGCTTCAAAATGGAACTATTATAAATGGAGTAAAGATAGAGAAACCTCATAGATTTTTAACAGCTATGACTAT
>CAYWED010000082.1:0-2368 GCA_964457135.1 uncultured Muribaculaceae bacterium | reverse complement strand
ACAGAGATTAAACTTTGAGAAATTCAGGGGTTAATTTTGGTTTGATTTCAGGGGGGCATAAAAATAAGTACCTTCCATCTAGAATAGGTACTTAGAACAAATTTGGACTAAGATACCTTACACAGAGACTAAGTGTATCCCGTCTTTTTTTTTATATGAAATTTCTTTCACTAGATACATGATATCAAACTTTGTGTATTTTTTCAATATAAACGCATAAGATTTTATAGACTTTTTTATAATTAGTGTGCTATAATACGCATGAAGAGCAAAAAAGCTCCTTGCTTCTTAGGAAGCCATTAGACCATAGGGAGGTGAAATAATGAATAAGTATGAGATAATGTTCATTGTTAGAGCTGATATTACTGAAGATGAGGTTAAAGAAACTGTTAAGTCTTTTGAGAAAGTTTTAACTGATATGGGTGCTAAAATCATTAATTCTAAAGATTTAGGCCAAAAGAAACT
Organism: uncultured Muribaculaceae bacterium; assembly: GCA_964457135.1. GTDB lineage: Bacteria > Bacillota_I > Bacilli_A > RF39 > UBA660 > MGBC139354. The sequence continues at coordinate 1,903 of CAYWED010000082.1, read as the reverse complement.
TGCATATGAAATCAATAAGCAAGTAAGAGGATTTTATCATTTACTTAATGTTGAATGTGAAAGTGATGCTGTTAAGGAATTCGATAGAAAAGCTTTAATAGATGAAAAGATTTTAAGACATTTAATAATTAAGGAGGAAGAGTAGTATGAATAAAGTAGTACTAGTTGGAAGATTAACTAGGGATCCAGAAGTTAGAACTATGCCTTCAGGAAATGCAGTTGCATCTTTTACATTAGCTATTAATAGGAATTTTAAAAATAAAGATGGAAATATCGATGCTGACTTTATTAACGTATCAGTTTTTGGTCGTCAAGCAGAGAATGTAGGTAAATATATTACTAAAGGTAGTTTACTTGGATGTGAAGGTAGAATACAAACTAGAAGTTATGATGCTCAAGATGGAACTAAGAGATATGTTACAGAGGTAATTGCTGATAATGTTGAATTTATGAGTAGTTCTAGAAGAGAAGAGGCAAGTGCTCCAGTAAATGCTTATGTTGATACAACAAGTTCAGTATATATGGATGCTCCAAGTCCAGAGACTGGTGTAGATGTTTCTAATGAGGACCCATTTAAAAATTTTGGTAGCGAAGTTGCTTTAAGTGATGACGATTTACCATTTTAAAAATATTTAAGTGAGGAGGAAAGACAATGAAGGAATTTTATCCAAGAAAGAAAAAGATATGTCAAATGTGTGCTGGGAAAAGCGTTGATTATAAAGATGTACCAATCATTACAAAATATATAAATGAGAAAGGTAAAATTTTACCTAGAAGAATGACTGGTGCTTGTGCATTACATCAAAGATATATAGCAAAACAAGTTAAAAGAGCAAGATTTATGGCTTTGATACCATTTGTTAAATAAGTAGTTCATTAATTTGAACTTTTTTTAGAGTCGAAATTTGACATTTATACTAAAAATGAGTATAATAGCTTTTTGTGTAAATTAAAAAAAGGAATGAAAGGGGGTTTTTATATGCCTGATTTTAGTTATGAGATTTTTAAGTATTTGAAACCAGAAGGTAATGATATTATTTCTGAATACAAAGAACATGATTTACAGGAAATACTTTATTATATAGATAAATACTTTTTAGAATATAGAAATAGTTTAGGTTTTTCTAGTGACGTAACTTTTGGGGTTGAGGTAGAGGCAGATTGTGATGATTGTGTTCCTATTATTACTCAAGATGTGTTAGATTTGAATTTAACTAATAATTGGGAAATTGTACCTGAAAAGTCTATTACAAATGGAATAGAAGCTCGAGGAGCTATTTTAAAAGATAGTAAGAGTGATTGGGAAGATTTAAAGAAAATATGTTTAGCGATTAGTAAACATGGTTATATAAATAATGATTGTGGAGGGCATGTTCATCTTGGCGCGCATATAATAGGTGATAGTAAAGAGTCTTGGTTAAATTTTATTAGATTATGGTCAGCATATGAAAATGTTATATATAGATTTTGTTATGGAGAGTATCTTAGTCAAAGGTCAAGAATTTTAGGATTTGCTAAACCTATGGCTAGTACATTTTTAGAAGATATAAATAAAATTATAGATGAAGATAAAAATGTAATAGATTTAATCACACAGGTTTGTCACGGAACTAAGGGTCAATCAGTTAATTTTAAAAATGTAATAACTCCTAGTACTTTTGGTAAAAAGAATACTATAGAGTTTAGATGTCCTAATGGGAGTTTAAATCCAATCATATGGCAGAATAATATTAATTTGTTTGTGCATTTATTAGAGTATGCTAAGAGTGATAGATTTAATAATGATATTATTTCTAAAAGATGTAGTGAAGTGAGTGAAAGTAGTTTGAAATTAAGATTATATGGTAAAATGTTTAGCAATTTATACTAAATTTTGAGTAAGCGAAAAATTTGGTATAAATTG
>CAYWED010000081.1:0-2534 GCA_964457135.1 uncultured Muribaculaceae bacterium | reverse complement strand
ACAAAAGTAAAGACTCTTATTTTAGAAAAAGGTGTGTTTACTATTTTATTGTGCCCACATTTTTAACATAATTTGAATATAATATTAACAGTTGACAGATACCCTACCGGGGTATATAATTTAAGTGGTGATAAAAATGGTAATGGAAAAAACTAGATGTAATTTAAAAGAACACAGAACTCCCGAACAAAACGAAAATTACACAAAAAGATTAAATAGAATAGAAGGACAAATAAGAGGCATAAACAAAATGATAAATACGGATAGACATTGTGATGAAATAATGATACAAATAGCTGCCTCAACAAAAGCCTTAAAAAGTTTAGGACAAGAACTTTTAGAAAACCACATGAAAACATGTATGGTTGAAGACATAAAAAGAGGACAACTAGAGTCCATTGATGAAGTAATGGAACTATTTAGAAAGTTGGTGTAAATAAATGAAAAAATATAAATATGACATAGTTAACCTAGACTGTGCTAACTGTGCAAGAAAAATAGAAGATACCCTAAACAAAAATCCAAAAATTAATGAATGCATAGTAAACTTTAACACAAAGAAAATTTCATACATGTCAAATCATTTAACACTTGATGATGTAAATAAATTAGTAAAAGAAATTGAACCAGACGCAAGTGTTGTTGAGAATGTCATTGAAGAGAAAAAAGAATACCACTTAAGCATTCTCATAACAGGCGTTCTACTAGGCATAATAGGATTATTTACAAATATTAACAAAATTATAAACGAAATACTAATAATTTTATCATTTATAATTTTGCTTTATAAACCGTTTACAACTGCAGTCAAAACTCTAATCAAAAACAAGAGTATAAATGAAAATGCTCTCATAGTAATCTCTTGCATAGGTACTTACATTGTAGGTGAAAAAATGGAAGGAATAATGGTAGTAGCATTATATTTAATTGGTAAAATCCTAGAAGAGAAAGCAATTAATAACACAAGAAAAGAAATAAAAACACTAGTTGACATACGACAAGATTATGGAAATGTACTAGATGGTTCGTCACTTGTAACTAAAGATGTAAATGATATAAAAATAAATGACATACTCCTAATAAAACAAGGTGAGAAAATTCCACTAGATGGAGTAATCACAAAAGGAAGCACACACCTAGATTTAAAATCTCTAACAGGAGAAAGTGAATTAGTAAGTGTTAACGTAAACGACAAGGTTTTATCAGGTAGTATAAACACAGGCAATGTAATTGAAGTAAAAGTATCATCTCTTTATAAAGATTCAACTGTTGCAAAAATCCTAGAATTAATTGAAAGTGCCACAGACAAAAAAGCAAAAACTGAAACACTTGTTAACAAAATAAGTAAGTTTTATACACCAATAGTTTTATTATTAGCCATAATTGTTTCAGTAACACTACCTTTAATCACAAATCTAACATTTAGTGATTCAGTATATCGAGCTTTAACATTTTTAGTAATATCATGCCCATGTGCAATAGCAATATCAGTTCCACTTTCATATTTTACTGGAATAGGTGTATCAAGTAAAAATGGTATTCTAATAAAAGGAAGTAATTTTTTAGATAACTTATCTCACATAGACAAAATAGTCTTTGATAAAACAGGTACACTAACTACAGGATCTTTTGAAGTAACTAACATTGAGCTTCTAGATAACTCCTACACAAAAGAAGAAATAATAGAAATTCTAATAAAAGGAGAAAGTCTATCAAACCATCCAATTGCTAAATCAATAATAAATCTAAGTACAAACAAAATAAAAAATAGCGATGTAGAATACTTTAAGGAAATCCCAGGGAAAGGAATAAGTTATAAAATAAAAGATAAAGAAATCTTAGTTGGCTCTAGCGAACTATGTAATTGTAAAAGTGACGCTAACATTCATTTAAGCATAAATGGTAAACACATCTCATCAATAACAATAAATGATGGAATAAAAGAAAATGCAAAAGAACTAATAGACTATCTTAAAAAAGAAAAAATCAAAACATACATGTTTACAGGTGACAAAAAAAATATTGCTGAAAATATAGGTAACAAACTAGGAATTGATGAAATACATTATGAAATGCTTCCTACAGATAAATATAATTTATATGAAAGTCTTACTGAAAAAGACAAAATAGTTGCATTTGTAGGAGATGGAATAAATGACACTCCAGTTCTAAAAAGAGCAGATATAGGTATTTCCATGGGTGCAGTAGGTTCATCTATAGCTATAGAAGCATCAGACATAGTCATAATGAAAGATGAATTAAACAAAATTATAATAAGCATAAAAATATCAAAATACACGAGAAATATAATCATACAAAATTTAATATTTGCACTAGGCATAAAAATAGCAATACTACTATTAAGCATATTTGGTCTTTCTTCAATGTGGTTTGCAGTATTTGCAGACACTGGAGTAACATTATTAACAATACTAAATACTTTAAGAATTTTAAACAAATTTAAAAAAGAAAACTAGTTGGAACAATTCAAAAGTAAACGCACGCATTTAAGTAAAAACTCATAATTCCAGTAA
>CAYWED010000080.1:0-2696 GCA_964457135.1 uncultured Muribaculaceae bacterium | reverse complement strand
ATAGATATCTTATATCTTTTTCTTAAATTAAAAAAACTGTCCGGTAGTAAGTTATCTCATAGGATAAAAAATATTAATTTCCTTTTTAAATTGTTAATAATAGAAAAATAAAAAACATTGGTTCTCTGGAATCTAGTGTGAAGAAAAAAATGTAAAAATCAAGAGAAATTAAATGCGAAATTTATAAAAACAATGGAAACTAGTGTGAAATTTTGAAAAATAACACTGGAATCTGGTGTGAAGTAAGGGAGAAATAAGATTATAATACAGGTTAAGTAAATGAAACTGCACTTTACTTTCTAGGATTATGTGAATCAGTTCCAATAAGTTATAACTTAACTGTTCCTAGAGGTCATAAAAGTAGTTTAAATCATAATGATAAAGTAATTCTTCATTTTATAAAAAAAGAATATTTTGATATAGGCAAAACTACTATTAAAAGTCCTCAAGGACAAATAATTGCTTGTTATAATGCCGAAAGAACAATATGTGATTTATTAAAAGACAAACAAAGTCAAGATATAGAAACACTTAAGTATGCTATTAATGAATATTTAAAAAATAAAAATAGTAGAGATTTACCAAAATTAATGGAATATGCAAAAACTTTTAATGTGGAAGAGACTTTAAATAATTACTTGGAGGTATTAATGTGATAGATGCAGAAGATTTAAAAAACAGAGTAAAAGAAAAAGCTCATGCTTATAATCTAGAACCCAAGATATAATGCAAATGTACTTTTTTGAAAGACTTTTGTATCGTATCTCAATTAGTAAATACAAATATAATTTTATTTTAAAAGGAGGACTTCTTTTATCGGCAATATTTGGTAATGAAAGAAGGACTACAGGGGATATGGATACCATGATTAAAGGACTTCCAATGAATCCAAAAGAACTTACGAAAATAATAAATGAAATAGTAAATATAACTCTTGATGATGATATTAAATTTGAGATAATTTCAAGCAGAGATATTAGACTAGATGATATTTATGGTGGATTAAGAATTAAACTAATAGGATATAAAGAACATTTGAAAGTGCCATTATCTATTGATATAACTGTTGGAGACCCTATTACTCCTAGAGAACTAGAATTTAAATATAAATGTATGTTTGATGATAACTATATTAATATCATGGCTTTTAATCTAGAAACTATTATTGCTGAAAAATTTGAAACATTTATAACAGATAATATTATGAATACAAGAAATAAAGATTTTTATGATTTATATATGATATTAAATTATTACTATGACAACTTGAGTAAAGAACAATTGAAAAAGGCAATCAAAAATACTTTTGAAAGAAGAAATGTAGAATTTAATATTGATAAAATAAAATCTAATTTTGATGCTATCAAAGAAAGTAATCGATTAAAACGCAATTTTGAAAATTTTAAAATAAAGAAAGAATATGCCAAAAGTATTTCATATGGAGATGTCATGGATAAAATAAATATCATTGTAGAACTTCTTTCTATGTAATAAGTAAAAGTATAAATTTAATTAATAAACGTGAAAAAATAAAACATTTAGACTTCAACATCTAAATGTTTTTCTATTAAAGAAATAATTGTGTAAAGAATTATTGAAAGGATTAATAATATTACAATACCGCTCATAACTAAAGTTAAATTAAACACTTGACTTCCATAAAGAATTAAATATCCAACACCTGCTTTACTTGTTAAAAACTCTCCCATAACCACACCTATTAAACACATACCAATATTAATCTTACAAGTATTTAAAATAATTTGATAATTACTTGGAATAACAGCATACTTTAAAATATCCATTTCACTTGCCCCAAATGTTTTAAGAATCTTAATCCTATTTTTATTTGTATTTTTGAGTCCTACTGAAATAGACTGAATACTTACAATAATTGAAATCAAAATAGCCATAAGTATTATACTCCTAGTATTAGCACCAACCCAAATTATAATAACCGGACCAAGTGCAACTTTAGGAAGACTATTTAGTATTGTCAAATAAGGGTCTATTATTTTAGAAAACATCTCACTTCTATAAAGCAGTATTGATATACCTATACTGACAATACCAGTTATAAAGAAAGCAATCAAAGTTTCATTAAGAGTAACCATTATATGATGAATTAAACTACCATCTTTAAATAAATCACATATAGTCATAAATATTTTGCTAGGGTAACTCGTAATAAAAGAGTTTATTATATTACATCTAGCAAGTATTTCCCATGTAGCAATAAAAGTTAAAGCAATCATTATTTGAAAAAATTTAATAAAAAACTTTTTTCTCTTATACTTCTTTATAAACATTTCTTGATTACTCATCTATATCCCTCCATAACTTATCATAATACCATGAAAACTCAGGTGCTTTTCTATTATTTATAGGATTAGACTTATTAGACAAAACAATTTCATAGATGTTTTTAATTTTAGCAGGTCTCCGAGAAAGAACTACTACTCTGTCACTAAGACTAATAGCTTCAGCTATATCATGCGTAACCATAATCACACTAACGCCTTCTTCTTTAAGAATATTATAAATATCATCACTTACTTTTAATCTAGTTTGATAATCAAGTGCAGAAAATGGCTCATCTAAGAAAATCAAATTAGGTTTTGTAGCTAGTGTCCTTATAAGTGCTACTGTATGAATGTTGTGTAGACACAAGAGCAATAATTAAGTAAAGAACTTAT
>CAYWED010000079.1:0-2728 GCA_964457135.1 uncultured Muribaculaceae bacterium | reverse complement strand
AGAAATAATAAGACTTGTTTTAACTGACAATGGACATGAATTTTTTAAACCTGAAGTTATAGAAATGTTAGATGGTGAAAAAGTATGTCATGTATTTTATTGTGATCCTAATAGAGCTGACCAAAAAGGTAGTTGTGAAGAAAATCATAAAAAGATAGCTAAGGTATTTCCTAAACCAAAAAACGGAGTTGTAAAATCAACATTTGATTATCTTACACAAGAAGATGTTAACTTATTAATGAGTCATATTAACTCAGTACCTAGAGATACTTTAAACGGATTAACTCCATTTGAAGCAATACAAGAAATACTAACTATAGAAGAACTTAATAAATTAGGAGTATATGAAATCAATAGAGATGATGTAATCTTAAAACCAAGTCTATTTAAAGGGAGAGTATATAAAAAATGAAATTAGATGAGCAACCAAAAAATGAATTGTTTTACAAACTAGAGACCGTAAAACAATTCTTAATAATCAACAACGGACAAGATTACAAATTATATAATCGTACTTGTCCAGATATTTCAGATAAACCAGATTCGAATATCGTTGAATATTTAGAAGATATTGAATCAATAATATCTTATATTGTTTCTTCTACAGAAGAAACAGAATCTGATTTTGAAAATGAATATTTCTAATAATTAAACCTAGGTTTAATTATTAGATTTAATGACACATAAGCCATTAAATTGAACATTATGACAGCGAGTCTTTACTTTTAAAAATTTTGAAAAAGTAGACTTTCTGGCAAGTTTTAGTATGCCTTAAAATCCTAGACATTCGCTTTCATATCGACTAATTTACACCAATCGAGGAATAAAAGCAAGAAAAAATTATCAAAAAAAGCCCATAATTACTGGAATTATGAGTTTTTAGTTAAATGCGTGCGTTTACTTTTGAATTGTTCCTAAAATTCTATTAAAATAAATCCTTTATACTAAGTAAAACCAAAAATTCTTATTTTTTATAACCTACTGAAAAATAAAATAGCCTTAGAATTCTCTAAAACTATTTACAAAATTATTACTTTTCTTACTTACAAGTTCTCCTTGATTTATATAAGAACTAAGTAGTTCTACTGACACTTTAGTAGCCTTTTTCAAGTCTTCATCGTGTCTCACACTATCAAGATAATTTGTAACCTCATCCAAAGTCATAAATGAATTCCTTAAATCCATACACTTTTCACTAAAAGCCACACTCTTTTTAAGTAAATCATCATAACTTTTTAGAAGTCCATCTTTCATATCTTCTAATTCATCTTTTTGTTCATAATAAGTCATAAATACTCCTACTTATCTTCAAGTCTTGACAATAAGTCAATCTTAAACATTTCCTTTTGAGCATTTGCTTTACTTATCATAATTCCTTTATAAGCAGTTAACTCACTCTTATGTCCATCCATAAGAATATCTTTAGGTTCAAGCCCTGTAAGCATAACTACATTTTGTGATTTATAAACTGTATAACTAAGTTTTACTTTACCATATACCTTAATAAATAAATTATCAGTTGGAAGTTGTAATTCATAACTTTCAGTTTGCTCATGTTTATTAATAGAAACAAGTTCTCCTAAAAACTCACCTTTTCTTAAACTTGGATAATAATCAAACATAAGCTTTTTATAAGCCATCATATTATATTTCTTTAAACTTCTCTCTAATTTCTTAAAATTATTTTCATCTAAATAATCTAATAAAAATCTACCTTTCATTTTTACCTTACCCCCATTAACTAATCTAAATTATAGCAAATATTGTACAATTTGTCAATAGTTTTGTACTTAAAAAATCACAGGTGCTTTTATAGGGCTTTTATAGATACGAAAAAAGTAGAATATTTCTACCCTACTTAACTAACAATTCTTTATCTTCAATTTCTTTTTTTATAAGACTAACAAATTCATCATAACTAACAGTTACAGTCTCTTCAGTTCCATATTTTCTATAACTAATCATACCTTCATCTACTTCTTTTTGCCCTATTACTAAAGTATAAGGTATCTTATGGGTAACACTTTCTCTCATCTTATATCCAAGTTTTTCTTCTCTATTATCTAACTCCACTCTTATACCAGCCAAGGCTAATTTATCCTTAATTTCATTAGCATACTTTAAATGATATTGATTATTAACAGGAATTACATTTACTTGCACTGGCGCAAGCCACATAGGAAGAGCCCCTTTAGTTTCCTCCAAAATATAAGCCATAAATCTATCAAGTGATCCTAAAATCGCACGGTGTAGAACCACTGGAGTTTTTTTACTTCCATCACTATCAATATACTTTAAATCAAACTTCTCTGGTAAACAAAAATCCAATTGACAAGTTGATAAAGTATATTCATTTCCTACTGCCGGCTTAACATTAACATCAAGTTTTGGTCCATAAAATGCAGCCTCTCCTATTTCTTCAGTATAAGAAATACCCAAATCATTTAAAACCTCACGAAGTTCATTCTCAGCCTTATTCCACATCTCATCATCAGGATGATACTTTTCTTTATCTTCAGGGTCTCTTAACGATAAAACACATCTATAATCAGTAATATTAAAATCTTTATAAACATAGGCTTTTTTGTAGTATTTTGTGCACCACTGACTATTTCGCACTTGCAAAATGTAATAAATTCATAATTTTAGTATTACAAATTAATATTTTTATAATTATTTTACTTTAATTATAAGCAAAATCCCCAAGTTTGTCACTTGTAATTCAAAA
>CAYWED010000078.1:0-3370 GCA_964457135.1 uncultured Muribaculaceae bacterium | reverse complement strand
TTACTGGAATTATGAGTTTTTACTTAAATGCGTGCGTTTACTTTTGAATTGTTCCTGTTAAAAATGTGAATGTTTATTTAACTATATCATGTTATAATTAATAGAAGGAGGACATGAAATGGAATTAATAGATATTGTAGATGAAAATGGTAATTTTACTGGACAAATAATGGATAAGGAAGAAGCACATGATAAGAATTTATTACATAATGAAGTTGCAGTTTTTATTATCAACAATAAAAAACAGGTGTTACTTCAAAGAAGAAGTGCTAATAAAAGGTTTAATCCAAATAAATGGGCTTTATGTGCAGGACATGTAGATAGTGGTGAAAGTTTAGAAAATGCTGCACTTAGAGAACTACATGAAGAAGTTGGACTAAATATTTCTATTAATGATTTAAAACCTTTTTCTGAAAGAGAGTTTAAAATTAGTGATGAAAATTCTCATATTACTTATTTTTATTATGTTAAATCAAATTTGAGTGAAAATGATTTTGTAATTCAAGAAGAAGAACTATCTGAAGTAAAATGGTTTGATTTAGATAAAGTTATAGAAATGATTAAATCGAAAGATGAATCTATAGTGTTTAGTGAAAAAAGATTACCTTTGTTTGAACAATTAAAAGAATTATAGTTTATAAGAAATTACAATCTTTTTTTGTTAAGCTAATTTAAAATTAGATGATGTTAAAATTAAAAAAGTTACTAATTATGTTTTTAGTAACTTTTGTTTTATAAATTCTTTTGCTTGTAAAAATATTATACCAAAAATATAAGTTACAATTCCCACACATAAGTAATGTATTAAATTATTTTCTGCTAATACTTTAGTAAGTCCTAGAATTTTGCTTATTAATCTTATTACTACTATAAAGAATGGATGCATTATGTAAATTATATTTCATGTAAATTATAGTATAAAAAAGTAAGTCATATATATTTGTGAACTTACTATTTCTTAAATTTCAGTAAATTGGTGACTTTCCTTTATTAGACTTAAAATTTCATCATCAGATAATGTTTCATCAAGTATAATAGATATCCAATATTTTTTGTTCATGTGGTATGCTTTGTAAAAGCCTTTTCTATTAAGTAAATCCAGGATTTCTTTGTCATCTAATTTAATGTTTATAACTTCTATTTCTCCCTTACAATTTTTATCTATTTTACTTTTATCAATGTTCATAATTAAGCCATACCATTTTTTGTTTTTAGGGTTTCTAAATATTCCACTTCCAGGTGAAGAAGCCCAAGGAAATTCCGGTTCATTATGGTAAAGGTTAATTAAAAGATTAGTTATTCTATTTGCTTGAGGAGTTATAAAGTATTTTTTGGTAGTACATTTTAAAGCAATATCTTTTAAAATATTTGTGTACTCTTCTTTTACTTGATTTGAAAAGCTTCCTCTATTTTCTAATCTAAAGTTTGTATATTCTTCATGCGTTATTGTATCTATTACTTTTCCAGTAACACTTTTATTTTCATTTATATAAATTTGAACTTCTAGATTATCTAAGATTTCTTTTTTGTATATGTATTCTTGATTTCCTTTTATAAATCCATAGTCTATTAATTTATTAAAATCAATATTTGTCCTTTTAAATATTTCATTTTCTATTTGCATGAGATTACCTCTTTTTTTGTTTTTATATTTCTTCGTTATAAATTGTATTTGCTTCTTCTTTAGTTAAATATTTATAGTAAACCATTTTGTTTAATACTTGTTTTTGTCTTTGTTTCGCAAGGTCAAAGTTTTGTAATGGTGAATAAACAGAAGGAGCATTTGGGAGTCCTGCTAGCATTACGCTTTCACTATCAATCATGTCTTGAGGTTCTTTTTTAAAGTATGTAAGGCTCGCTTCTTTTACAGTGTAAGAGCCTTCTCCAAAGTAACTAGTGTTTAGGTATAACTCTAGTATTTCATTCTTTTCTAGGGTTCTTTCTAATTTAAATGCCATAAACATTTCTGCAACTTTTCTTTCTATAGTTTTATCTTGAGTAAAGTATATGTTTTTAGCAAGTTGTTGTGTTATCGTGCTTCCTCCTTCTACAAAACTTTTTTCTTTAATATTATTTTTAATAGCGCGTCCTATTGCAATTATGTCAATTCCAAAGTGTTTATAAAATCTATGGTCTTCTACAGATATAACGGCATTTTTATATATTTGAGGTAAATTTGAAACTGAATAATAATTTTCTTTACTTTTTATTTCAGCTATTTTTTCATTTAGAGGAGTTTTTTTTAAGGCATCTTTATATAAGTGGTATCCTTTACATATATAAAACATTAAAACACAAAATACTATTATTAATAAAAGGTATATTACTTTTAAAACTTTTTTCATTTTTACCGCCTTAATTTTTCTACTTTAACTTTTCTTGAGCTTTTGTTGGAATTTCATTAAATTCAACTTCTTCCCATTTATTAACGCCTGATATTTTTACTAATAATTTAATATAAGCTTTATTTTTTAGCTCTCTTGTTGTTTTAAATTTTAATTGTTTTTTCTTTCCATTTTTATTATAACAGTCTAGTGTATATTCATATTTCATTTCACTAACTTGAGATAGCTTTTCTATTCTAGCATTGTCTATTTGAGTGTAATATACATCTTCATAATTGTCAATATAATAAAGTGCTACAGACCCCACGATTAAAACTAAAACGATACTTATAATTATAATAATTTTCTTCATCTTTTTCTCCTTTCACTTTTCATTTTATAAGAAGAAACAGTATTTGTCGTTTGTTTAATGTTACATAAAATTACAAATGTGTAATATTTTAAAAGAAAAGAAGAGAAATATTTAACATCTCTCTCATTCAAAAAACTTATCTATAGAAACACCCAATACCTGACTTATTTTCCATAAGTTATATATGCTTATTCCTTGACTACTCTTTTTACTTTCTAATGCTCCAATTAATGCAGTGCTTGTTCCTATTCTTTCTGCTAGCTCTCTTTGAGGTAGTTCTTCTTTAGTAGCACTATATAACTTTCTATACTTTCTTACATTCTCTCCAACTTTTATATTCATTACTTCTTCATTTAGCATCCTAAATTCCTCCTGAATTACTGTACCACATAAGGTTCACTAGCTGTTCCTTTTCCTCCGGATATCAGAGTTCCAGAGTCCAGAGAGACTACAGGACGCAGACCGCTCGCGCCGTGGACGCCGTAGTCGTAGAGGCGCCCAGGGCTGACAGACCCGCCCACGTTGAACACGCGCGCGCCGCCGCCGTCGAAGAAGTTGAACGGGCTCATTGTCCACCAGTAAGTACTACCGGTAACGGAAGCTCCTACACTATTTAAATAGTAATATGTGTTTGATGAGTTGCTTCCATATACTCCTCCTGCAAATGCTACCT
>CAYWED010000077.1:0-3427 GCA_964457135.1 uncultured Muribaculaceae bacterium | reverse complement strand
ACAGTAGTCTTACACTTCCGTCTTCATTTGTTCTTATTATTCTCCAGTAAAATCCAGCAAATTTTACCCAGTTATCTAGCGGATTTCCTGCAAAATAATATACATCTTTCTCGTCTTCTGTAAATCCATTTTCTTTTCCACTCTCTAGATATATTACTCCTGTTGTACCATTCATACTTGAGTCTGCTATTTTACTAAAGTCTGTTCTTGTCTTTACTGTTTTATGGTCTTCTAATATTTGAGCATATAATGTTTTTAATTCTTTTGTTGTTACTGTACATGTTTGAGTTTTTATTACATCACTTACTATTACCTCTCCATTAGTGAATACTCCTTTACTTCCTCCATCACATTCTATAGTATCTATTCCATATCCTTCTGCTGCTTTTACTGTAAATCTTGCTTCTCCATGTCTTTTTACTGTTACACTTGTGTCTGTTGTTACATTTATATTTTCTCCTACTATACTTACAGTGTATTCTTCATCATCTCTTGGTACTAATGTATATGGATTACTCTTTGTTCCTTTTCCTACTACTTTTACTTCTCTTTGTAAATATACACTTGCTCTTATTCCACTATTTGTTGTTTCATTTGTTTCTTCTATTCCATTTATTGTTATATTTTTTATACTAGAGTTGTCTATTGCATAATAACTATTCTTTGGTCTTAAATATGAATTTAATCCTCCTACTAATTCATATTCATATGTACTTATTAATCCTATATTATTATAACTACTTGTCCCACATCCACTAGAGGTACAATCAAACTTATTTGTTTCATTTATATAATCTTCTTTTTTGGTTAGACTTTCATATGTTTTGTTAAGTCCTGTTTGTATATTACTTATACTTGTCTCTTTTTCTTTTTCACTTATTATTTTTATTCCTTCTTCATAGTTTCCTATTATTCTCCATAAGTTTTCTTCTTTATTACTATTTTCTGGATATTGTAAGTAGTTATTTTGATTTTCTCCTATATATTTATTATTTATTATTTCACTTAATACTTTTGCTTTACATCTTCCATATTCTCCACTTGCATGTAGATGTCCAGTAAATGTTCTTGATTCACTACTACCTTGTAATATACTTGTTTGGTCTTCTTCTAAATCATATGAAAGCCATATTCTTAATGTATAATTATTACTTTCACTTTTACCATTTAATTCTTGACTATCTAATAATGGTATTCTTGCTCCATTACTACTACTTTCAAATGTTCCTTCTACTTTTTCATTATCTTCATTTATTAGTTCATACTTAAACCATTTATTCTTTAAGTTTTCTCCAATTTTATCTACTACTAATTCTATACTATAACATACACTTGCTTCTTCATTTAATGTTATATTAAATTCATTAATACTTGCTTTTGTTTCTTTTGTTTCATCTAATATTGGTACTGCATTACTTATACTTATTTCTGTTTCACTTATACTTATTATTCCATCTGCTACTTTTACATTTATTTTTCCTGCTTCTCCGACCATTTTATTTGTGAAGTATGAAAATGATACTGCAAATATTATTCCTCCTAAACAAAACACTCCAACTATTATCATTATCATACTTTTTTTATTTAACTTCATACTTACTTCCCTTTCGTTATTATCCATATCTATATTATTAACCTTACAATAATAATTATACATATTTTCTAACTCAAGTCAACCTCATAAGGCTAATAAAAACATTAAAAAAATAGAGTCTTAATCTTCTCTATCTATATTATAAAATAACTTATCTTCAAAAAATTCACTCATTGTAATTCCTAATCCATCACATATTCTTACAATAGATAATACCTCAGGACTTTTAGAACTTCCATCTACTATATGTTGTACAGTTGACTGAGTCAAACAAGAAATATTTGCTAATTTATTAATAGAAAGTTCTCTATCTTTACATAATTTTAATATTCTCTTTGAAACTGCTTCACTAATTGTCATAGTAAACCTCCTGTCGTTAATTTTAGCAATTACTACATTTAATACGGTAACCATAAAATACTAATAAATATTTTTTTTATCATCTTCTATATTAAGAAATATATCATCATTAAAAAATTCACTCATAGATATATCAAGTCCATCACAAATTTTAACTAAAGTTAACAACTTTGGATTAGTTGATTCACAATTTACTATATCTCCTATTGTAGTTTCTGATAAATTTATTTTTTTAGCAAGTTTATTAACTGATATATTCTTCTTATCACATATATCTAATAATCTTTTTGAAATAGCTTCTCCTATTTTCATAACATTTCTCTCCTATTCTTTTTTCTAATTTTATAAATATTACATATTTAATATGTTCATTTTTTCTTACTATCATTCAATTTATTTACTCTTTTAATTAAAAATTTCACCTCCAAAATCTTAATATTTATTTATCCCCTCTAATACTTTATACGACAAAAGTAGTTAAAAACGCTTTTATTTTTTTTAAAAACTTTATTTGACACTAATTTTTACATACTTTTTTGTAAAAATTAGTGTACAATCAAAAAAAGAACAATTATTTAATTGTGGCAAATTATTCTTTAATTTTTTCTTTTTTATTAATATCTTTCAAACTCTTATTAGGAGTAGGATAATCTTCACGTATATAATCGCATTCCTTACCTTTTTTTCAACTTCATAATGAGCATTCTTCGCAACTTTATTTAATTGAGTATTTTCTTTTCTAGTTATCTCACGGTTTATTAATCTTTTTTCAAGTTCACTCATTTCATCAAATGTTTTTTCTAAAATCTCCTGTTTTCTAGTTTGAACAGCAAAAAATGTTTGACTAAGTGCTACTACTGCTTTTCTAGAATCAACATTTTGCACTATCAAATAACAAGCATATTTTGATAATTTATAATCTAATAAATTTTTAACTCCAACATTAGGCATTTTTGAACATTTTTCCCACTTGGGAAAAATGTTCAAAAACGTCATAATTACTATTATCACAAGCTTTTTGAGCATTCTTTATTACATTACAAAATTTATCCCATCTTTTATATTCTAGTACATTTTGCAATTCTCTAGCTAGCCAATACTCGTTACCATACTCATCAATATGTTTAATATCATCGAAAACTTTTTCATTATATAATTCTACATTATTCATTTATATTCACCTACACGCCCAACGACTAAGCGACCTTTCATTAATAATTATTTTAAACCATGCTAACTCATAAATCAATTATATTTTTTAACTTTCTTTTTCTTCTTAATTATAATCACATTTTCTTTAACTTTAATTATAGGTCTTAGAAATTTATATTTTTTTACAAACAAACAAAATCCTAAAATAAATGCAAGTAAAAAATAAATGTGAATAACTCCATAGTTAATAACTTTTATTAATAAAAAATAAATAAGTCCTAAATTAACACAAAAAAGAATGTTAATAACTATCTTATAAAG
>CAYWED010000076.1:0-3490 GCA_964457135.1 uncultured Muribaculaceae bacterium | reverse complement strand
CTAGAACAAAAATATATTAACAATCAAGTTATGAAAAATACTGAAGATATAAAACTACTTCAAGAGTCATTTTCTAAATTTGAAGAAAAAAAACAAGTTAGTAATATTTATTTTAACGGTCAAATATATGATGCTTATTCTAAAATATATGAAATATTTAATAGAGCAAAAGATAATTTGATAATAATAGATAGTTATGCTGATAATACTATATTAGATATAATAAAAAGATTAAAAGCAGATGTAATTATAATAACTAAAGAAAATAATTTGTTAACTAATCAAGATATACTTAAATATAATAAACAATATCATAATTTAAAAGTTATTTATGATAATACTTTTCATGATAGATATTTTATATTAGATAATGAAAATATATACCACTGTGGAGCAAGTATAAATAAAATAGGATACAAGACATTTTCAATAACTTTAATTAATGATAACTTTATATTAAAAACATTACTTGATAGAGTATATAAAATTATTAACAGTTAATTCTTTGATTTAATAAGATATCTAGATTTTATTGGCGTGCCGATATCAGTGAAGTATTTTGATTTTTTGTAGTTAAAAAAATGTTATTAAGTTAATATTAGAAATTATATAAAATAGTAGGAGTGGTAAAGATGTTTGATAAATTAAATGAAAGACAAAAAGAAGCTGTGTTACATAAGGAAGGACCTTGTTTAGTGCTTGCAGGAGCGGGTAGTGGAAAGACTAGAGTTTTAACTGAGAGAATAGTACATTTAATAAATGACGGGGTAAGACCTCAAAATATTTTGGCTATTACATTTACAAATAAGGCAGCAAGAGAAATGAGAGAAAGGGTTCATAATTCAATAGGAGATGTAGCTGATAGTATATTTATAGGGACTTTTCACTCTTTGGGGTTAAAAATCGTTAGAGAGAATGCAGAAGTAATTGGATATAATAAAAATATTACTATATTAGATAGAGATGATGTTAATTCTTTGATTAAGAAATTTTTTAAAGATTTAAATTTAGATAGTGAACAGTATCCAGTTAAGTATATTTTAAATAAAATAAGTTTTGCTAAGAATGAGGGGTTAAGTCCAGAAGCGTATGAAAAGTTTATGAAAGGACCATTAGATGAGGCTGTTATAAAAATATATAAAAGATATGTTAGTACCTTGAAAAGAAATAATAGTGTTGACTTTGATGATTTGCTTATTTTACCTTTAGAGATTTTTAAGAAAAGTGATGAAGTGTTAGAAAAATATATGGAGCATTATCAATATATATTAGTAGATGAGTATCAGGATACAAATATGGTTCAGTATGAGTTATGTAAGATGCTTTCTAGTAAGTATTTAAATTTGTTTGTAGTAGGAGATATGGATCAGAGTATTTATGCTTTTAGGTTTGCTAATTATAAAAATGTTCTTAATTTTGAGAAAGATTATCCTATGTGTAAAACGATAATTCTTGATGAAAATTATAGGAGTACTAATAATATATTAAAAGCAGCAAATTCAGTGATTAAGAATAATACTGAAAGAAAAGAAAAGAATTTGTGGAGTAGTAATGGGGACGGAGAAAAAATTAAATATATTAGATGTGAGGGAGAATTAGAAGAGGCTAAGACTGTAGTAAATGAAACTAAAAAGTTAATTTCTAGTGGAGAAGACGCTAAAGAGATAGCAGTTTTATATAGGACTAATGGACAATCACGTGTAATTGAAGAAGCATTTTTGAAAGAGAATATACCATTTAGAATAGTTGGAAGTTATTTTTTCTATAATAGAAAAGAGATTAAAGATTTAATTAGTTATTTACATTTAATATATAATAAAGATGATGATGTTAGTTTAGAGAGAGTTATAAATACTCCTAAACGCGGTATTGGAAGTAAGACTATAGAAAAGATTAGATTAGAAGCTAGTATAAGAGACATTAGTATGTTTGAGTGTATTAGTAGTGGAAAAGAGTTGGAGTTTAAGAAATTAATATTAGATTTGATGGAGGAGGCTAAGAATACTAATTTGAGTGGGTTAGTTGATTTAATTCTTGATAAGTCTGGTATGAGAAAAGAGTTAGAAGAGAGTAATACTTTAGAAAGTGAAATTAGACTAGAAAACTTGGAAGAGTTTAAGAGTATAACACTTTCTTTTGAAGAAAAGGGTATTTATAATTTAGAAGAGTTTTTGGAGAATATTAGTTTAGTAAGTGATATGAGAGAATATAAAGAGGTAGAAAATGGTGTTACTTTGATGACTCTTCATAGTGCTAAAGGACTAGAGTTTAATACTGTGTTTTTAGTAGGACTTGAAGAAGGTATTTTTCCACATAGTAGAAGTTATGAATCTCCTAGTGAACTTGAAGAAGAGAGACGTTTATGCTATGTTGGTATTACACGCGCTAAGAAAAATTTATATTTACTTAATACGAAGAGAAGAACTTTATTTGGTAAAACAAGTATGAATATGCCTAGTAGGTTTATAGATGAAATTGATGAAGAATTAATAGAAAGTAATATAGTTAAGGCTCCACAGATAGATAGTAGTAAAATGTATGAAAGTGGAAGAAATGATGACTTGAATGTGGGGGACAGAGTTGTTCATGAAAAGTATGGTGAAGGTGTAGTTGTTAAAATAGATGGAAGTTTAGCGACTATTGCTTTTGGATATAAAGAAGGAATTAAGCAACTTATGAAAAATCATAAGAGTTTAAAGAAGGTGGAATTATAGATTATGTATATTTTGACATCTTTAATATTATTAGGATTTATGTTTTATATAGAGAGAAAAAGGAAAAATAACAGTAAATTCGTATGTATGGGAAGTTATATTGGTGCTTTTAAAAGTTATTATAAAGGTGTTTATTTTGTGTTTATTCCTTTTATATTTGCTTTTTGTACTTTAACAATATTATATCTAATGAATAAGTTTAATTTAATAGATTTAGGTAGTGTGAATGCAAATATTATATATATAATATATACTTCAGGAATTGTACCTATAATAGAAGAATATTTTTATAGATTTCTTCCTTATGAGATATTTGGTATTAATAAAAAATACGCGAATGTAGTTATTGTTTTAGTTAGTAGTTTAATTTTTATAATGTTTCATAGTTTAAAAGGAATAGAGTATTTATTTATGTTTGTTATGGCTATTATTTTATCTATTATTTATTTAAAGACTAGAAATATATCATATTCAGTAATGTGCCATGCTTTATATAATTTGTCTATGAATTTATATTATTATAGTGGAGTCAGTTATGCATATTATGCTTTGGTAATTTTTGGTTTAGTTGGTGGAGTGCTTTGTATAGTTAAGAGACACTGAAGGCTTTAAAAAGTGATTAGTAAATTTCTTAAAAGTTGCACAATAAAAGTTTTAAAAAGTGTCGACCAAAAATTTATTATTGTTAGTTAAAATACTAATGAGTTTATAATGATTTTGTCAGGTTAAGTAAATGAAAAATTTAATAAATGTTCAAGAAGTCCTGTTATAAAGGG
>CAYWED010000075.1:0-3517 GCA_964457135.1 uncultured Muribaculaceae bacterium | reverse complement strand
ATATTCAAATTAATTTATATTTTTATTTAGTGAGTACTTGACAGGTACTAGTATCGATAGTTCATTTGTTTCTGTAACAGAAGAACAAATAAAAGAATTTTTAAATCAAAAATTTATAGAAGAAGATTATCCTCTTAAATATAGGATAGAACATCCAAAACCAAAAAGAGATGTAGAATTATCGGAGTTGTCAGATAATGATATTGAAGATGCTGCTCGTAGATTTGTAGATGAATTAAGTAGAAAAAGATATGAATTCAACCCTTATACTTTAGAATATTTTAAAAAATATACAAACATATTAAAAAATAAAATAACCTCTCTTTTAAGAATAATATAAGGAATTGTAAACAAAGATTACACACAATGTGAAGAAATGCTAGAAAGTATAGATATTGAGCTTGACGAATTCGGTAACATAAAAAAAGAAGATATTATACGTTTATTAACACCAACTATTTATAATATTAATGAATTTAAAAAGAAAATAAAAGATGCAAATGATTTATCAACATATTTAACATTAAATTAACAGAACACTCAATTTATGAAAATGGATTTACAGAAAGTGAATTTTATCCACTAGAAACTTTACAGATAAAGAATTTAGCATATAATAAAGTTCCAGGTTACATTCCATTATCTACCAAACAAGAAGATACTCTTTCAGAAGAATTTGGAGCAAGCCTTAAAAAAGTAATGAACTTATATGATATATAATTAACGATACTATCGGAGGAAAAATGTTAGAAGAAAAAATAATGGATACATTAAACAAAATTGAATATGGATTTAAAGATGAATTAGGCAATAATATATTACTAACAAATCCTAAAAAATGGGATGAAGAAATATATGATTTTTACTATCTACAAACCCCAGAAGAACTATTAAATACAAAATGTGGAGTATGCTACGAACAAGTAGAACTAGAAAGAAAACTTTTTGCCGAATATGGTATTAATGTTAAAACTTATTTTATATGCACATATGATGGAGAAAATGTACCATCACACACATTCCTTACCTTTACAAAGGAAGGTTACTATTATTGGTTCGAACACTCCTGGGGTGAGTTTAAAGGAATTCATAAATATAAAACAGAAAAAGAGTTGCTTTTAGATGTAAAAGATAAATTTATATCTAGTAACCCATCTAGCGAAAGCGCTTATACTCTTGTATATTTATACGAAACTCCCAAATTTCACATAAACTGTAAAGAATTCTATGCTCATTGTGAAAAAGGAAAGTTAATTAAATTAAACGAGCCATTATACTTTTATCATGTTGTAGATAAAAATGCTAATCTTTCTATTGGATTATTAAGTTTACAATATATGTATGACAATAAAATGTATGATTTATTTGATAAAAATGCTGAAAAATATAAAAGTAGAATAACAAATTCTTGGAATATAGAAAAATATAAAGGAAGAGAAGAAAGCTCATTAACTAGAGAAGAAATAATAGATGCATTAAACATATTTAGAGGTAATTATGGCTCATCTTATATTTACTTTTTTAAATTCCCACCATATAAAAGTCTAGGTAAAAAAATAGAAGAATTATTAAAAGTTAAAGATATATATAGAATAAACATAAATGATGAAAATGTTCAAAAAATTACAAAAGAAATATTCTATGGATTTAATGGAAGTAATAGTGACAATAAAATACTAAACAGAAAATATTATGAAACAATAACAAAAGAAGAATACTTTAAAAATTATGATGATACATTAATAATGAACTTTAGCAAATTAAATCATATCTCAATTGCATTTGAAAATAATTATTGTCCCATAAAATATTTAGAAAAATGTAAAAAGTCCTGAAAACTTATTCAAGGCTTTTTTTCTTCAAAACCTGATTTTCTTTGTCATCGTTATTAAAGCATCTAAAACAAATTAATATAGAAATATTAATAAATTATGCTATAATAAGACTATAAAATTTTTACTAAGGGGGCTCCATATTATGATAAAAAGATTAATATTTGATGTAGACAAAACACTTATTTTAGGAGTGTCATATGATAAACAAGTAGAAAATACATTAAGAAAAATAGGCTACTATTCAAAGTTGAACAAAGAAAAATTCATAGGAGCAATGCTATCTTATGAAAATAATTATAGTAGTTATACAAAAGAAGACTATGCACAACATATAGCAAGAAACATAGGATTAACTCTAGATAGCAGCTACATAGAAATTTATTTTGAAGAGTTAAAAACAGCAATACCATTAACTTTTAATGAAGAACTCATTAACGCCTTAAATACATTATCAAAACATTATGAACTAGTTTTATTAACAAATTACTTTGAATTTATGCAAATGAATAGACTTAATAGTATGGGCTTAGGCCACTTTTTCCAAGAATGCCATGGTGAAAGAATAATTAAACCAAACGAGGAAGCTTTTTTAGATGCAATAGGAAGTCACGCCCCTGAAGAATGTATTATGATAGGAGATAACTTAAATGTTGATATACTACCTGCAAGAAAACTAAGACTTAACACAATATTTATAAATCCTGAACATATACCTATAGACAACTTAGATATACCTGAAATAAATAAAGTAGAAGATATAACGCTAGAATTAATAGAAAGTATAGAAAATAAAAAAACACTAAAATTACACTAATCTTGGAGGTGTAAAATGAACTTAGACTCAAAACTTTTCATAACAAAAATAATATTAGAAAGAGAAGGCATAGAAAATACAAGCATATATCCATTTAACATAGAAGTTATAAAAAACTTTAAAGAACTGGAGTTTACTTCTCCTGTAACATTCCTTATAGGAGAAAATGGAGTAGGTAAAAGTACATTCATAGAAGCACTAGCAGTAAGTGTAGGCTTAAATCCAGAAGGTGGCTCACAAAACTTTAACTTTAAAACCAAAGATACTCACTCTGAGTTAGCGAATTATTTGAGAGTATCAACTTATAATAGACCTAGAACTAAATTCTTTCTAAGAGCAGAGAGTTTTTATAATGTAGCAACTGAAATAGTAAACATAAGTGAAAATGGAGGTGAGGGATCTCTTTATGATGTTTATGGTGGAAACTTACATGAATGTTCTCATGGGGAGTCATTTATAAAACTAATTCAAAATAGATTTTACCCAAATGGACTATACATATTAGATGAGCCAGAAGCTGCTCTTTCTCCAGAAAGACAAATGAGTTTACTTGTTCTTATTGATGATTTAGTTAAAAATGGATCACAATTTATAATAGCAACACACTCACCAATATTAATAAGTTATAGAAATGGCATAATTCTAGACTTAAATGACAATTTTAATGAAATTAAATATAAAGACACCTTCATATATAAAACATATAAAATGTTTTTAGATAATCCAGAAGGAATGCAAACTAGATTATTTGACTAAAATATACACAGCAAAATACTCTGACTACGCCGTTTTTTTGCCTCAAACATATTTTTGTTTACATTTTGACGGTTATATGATAAAGTGTTAATTAGAAGGAGGTGAGAAAATA
>CAYWED010000074.1:0-3533 GCA_964457135.1 uncultured Muribaculaceae bacterium | reverse complement strand
AGATATAATTATTTTTCAAATAAAGTTTATCTTTATTTGTTACATACTATATCATTCTGACATTTTCAAAAAATTTTCTACTGACATTTTCAAAAAAATTTGACATTAAGTTTTGGAAATTATTGTAGCATATTGACGTTTAATTTGTCTATAAATTATTTGTAACTTGTGTTATTTGATTACTGTTAGATAACTCAATTATTATTTTTATTAATTCATCTAATAAGTCATCTGTTATTCTTCCAAAAACATAATAATCTAATTTTTCTTTATTAAAGTAGAATAGTTTATCAGCTTTAATATAAGATGGTTTATCAAATACACGAGTTCCATTTTTTTCATATTCGTCTATTTCAATGTTTCCTTTGTATTTTAACTTTTTCTTTCTTTGCTCTTCGCTTTTGAAACTAGAAATAACAGTAGTGACTATGTCGAATGGTAAGCCTTGAATAGAATCAGGATCATCGTTAATCACAACGAATGAATGTTGACTAATTTTTTAGTTGTTTTCTGCAATATATTCTTTTACAACAATTATATCTCCAACTTTGCACATTTTATTTACCCCCTTATAAGATAAAAACCCATATTTATGGGCATTATTTTTTTATTGGCGGAGACAGAGAGATTTGAACTCTCGCGCCAGTTTCCCGACCTACACCCTTAGCAGGGGCGCCTCTTCAGCCGCTTGAGTATGTCTCCATTTTTGTCGCCTGACTATTAAATCATACATTATTTTTATGTTAATGTCAACTTGTGATTTTACTTTTTTAGAATTTTTCACTATAACTAGAAGGTAATTCTAAAGTATGTTTGACTCTTCTTTTAGGTAGTATTATTCTCCATGATTTTAATGACTTGTATATTTTTAAGATATTATAATCCTTGTCTAATAAAACCACATCAATCTTTTGAAACATAAAGAAAGTGTGAATACCATTGGTGTTTTTTAAAAGTAGTCCATAAGAAATGGGCTTTTTTTTAAATTGGAGGCCTATAAATTTTTGCCAAAAAGTAGAGGCTTCTTTTATTTCTATTTTTAAATCTTTTATGTTGTTTTTCATATGTCTAATAATAGCATACATAATTGACAAATACTAGATATTTTTATACAATTATCATAGGTGAATGATATGAAAAATAAACGTGGGCAAGCATTAACTGAGTATATTTTAATCATAGCACTTATAAGTGTTATTGCAATAACTTTAGTTAATTTATTTGGAGGATATTTAAAAGATTCTATAACTAAAACTGGATGTGAATTATCAGGTACAGAGTATATAAAAGGAGAAAAACCAGGTGAAGGACGTTGTGAATAGAAAGAATGGTTTTACTTTAGTTGAAGTTTTAGCAGTAATTGCTCTTATAGGAGTGCTTATGGTTTTAATCATGCCACGTTTATCAGACCTATTTTTAGGTAGTGTAGATAGGACTATGAAAGTACAAGAAAACGAAATTAAAGATGCAGGACTAATGTACTTGGAAGACTATTGTAAAAATAGAATAGGAAACAATGTATGCTCTGGAACAATTACTAGAAATAATGAAACTAATAAATATTCAGGGTATGTGAGTTTAGAAACTTTAGAAAATGGTTATATAGATGATGTATCACTTCAAGGAGTAGATTGTACAGGATGTGTTATATATGAAGAAAATAAAGCAAGTGCTTATTTGATGTGTGGTAGTAAATACGAAACAAAGAGTGATGTAGACTACAAAAGTATATGTAAAATAAACTAGAGGTGAGAATATTGAAAAAAAGGGGACAAGCATTAGTAGAGTTTATTATAATTTTACCTGTTTTAATAATGATTCTTTTTGGTGCTGTAGATTTTGGAAGAATAATACTTAAAAAAAATGAACTTGAGAGTATCGTGTCTAATGTGGTTGATTTATATAACGAAGGAAAAAGTTTTGAAGAATTAGAAGAATATTTAAAAGAAAATGGCCAAAAAAATAGTTTAAAAGTAACTAATAAAGATAATAAATATATAGAATTCACTTTGGAAGGAGAAGTGAATTTTGTAACACCAGGACTTGGTAAAATTTTAGGTGAGCCATATAAAGCATCTATTAAAAGGGTGATTTATTATGAATAAGAAAGGACAGTCCTTAGTTATGTTTATAATATTTTTACCTGTAATATTAATGGCTTTTGCTTTTATAATAGATGTAGGACTTATGTTTAATGCTAAAATAAAAGGAACTGAGTTATTAAAGTCAGCAGTTAAAGAAAAAGTAGATGTAAAAGATTATTTTAAAATTAACAATATAAATATTGAAAGTTTAGAAGAAATTAATAAAAATGGTAAATCTTGTGTTATAATTAATTATAAGATAGATAGTATATTTGGGTCTTTAATGGGGTTTAAAGATTACAGTATAGAAGTAGATAATTGTTAAGGAGGAAAAAAGAATATGGGAAAAGTTGGTAAAACATTATGTGTATATTCTCCTAAAGGTGGAGTTGGAAAAACAGTGTTTTCTATTAATTTAGCAGGTGTTGCTGAAACACTTGGATATAAAGTATTACTAGTAGATTTTGATATGCATACTGGGACTTTAGGAATGCTACTTAATGAAGACAAAAATAAAACAATATATAATATAACTGATGATATGTCTAATAATAGATTCAAGAAGATTAGTGATTATATACATAAATATGATGATTTTATAGATGTACTCTTATCTCCAAAAGACCCTAGACAAGGAAATAAAATAAGTAGTAGATATTTAAATATAATCATAGAAAAAGTGAGAAATATTTATGACTTAGTAATAATAGATACTAGTAGTAAGATGGATGAGATTAACATAGTAACTTTAGACGCAAGTGATAGTATATTATTTGTAATTGATAATGATTTATATACTCTTAAAAATACGAGAAATATCCTTAATATATTTAATGATTGTAATATAACTAATTATAAAGTTTTACTTAATGCATCAACTGATTTTAAGACTCCATATTTTAGTATAATGGATATGAAAAAAATAATTGGTGCTAATATAGATTATACCATATCTAAGAATTTATTTATAAAAGATATAACTACGTATTTATATGATTGTAAAATTCCTTCTTTAGTGAGTGGCTTTAGTAAAAAATATAAAGAAGACTATAACAATATGAAGATGATTATAGAAGACGTGAAGAAGGTGGAAAATAATGAAGAAGACTAGTTTATTAGATGCTTTTGATATAAATAAACAATCTAGAAGTGTAATTCCAGTAAGTGATTATGAGATATTTAAAGATAAAGAATTACTTGATGAATTAAGGACTAAGATTATAGAAAATTTAATAGATACTGAAATACCTGAGACTGCTAGTTTAAATGAGTATATTAATGCTGAGATTGATAGAAGTATTGAGGGGTATGATTTATCTAATTTAGAGAGAAGTCATATATATAATTTAATAGATAATGAAATAAATGGATATGGTCCTTTAACAGAACTTTTACAAGACAAAAATATTACTGAGATTATGGTAAATGGACCAGATGAAATTTATATAG
>CAYWED010000073.1:0-4049 GCA_964457135.1 uncultured Muribaculaceae bacterium | reverse complement strand
AGTTGTCGACTATAAACATTTACTTTAACGCGGGAATTTACTATGAGAATTCACCGCAATAACTTTTTTTTAGTTATACCCATCTAATTAAAATTACATATTTTTTATTCTTGCATTATATTTACTAGTTACACTGTCAATCACTTTATTAAATACTTCCATTACTTCTTCTTCAGTCAAAGTTCTAGTCTCATCTAAGAAAGTCAAAGTAAATGTCAAACTCTTTTCATTATCCATATTATATTCATCATATACTACTACATCATTTAATATCTTGCTACTTGCCTTTTTAATATCATTAATAACCTCTTTACAAATCACCTTTTTATCAAGAATAAATGATACATCTTTCTTTATATTAGGATATTTACTTACCTCTTTATATTTCATATTTCCAGTAGGTATATTTTTTAGTATATTCAAATTAATTTCACTCACATACACGTCTTCCTTATATATATTAGGGTGTACTTTTCCAATAAAACCAACTTCTTTTCCACTTACAACTATACTAGCTGCTTGATAAGGATGTAATTCTTTAATACTACTCATTTCAATAAAATCATATCTTCTAGCATACCCTAAATACTCAAGTATATTTTCTACAATTCCTTTAATATAATAAAAATCTACATTCTCTTTTAAATTAACTCCATTAATATAACTACCAGTCATAAGTATATCAAGTTTTTCTTCTTCTATATACTCTTCACCTGATTTATAAAATCCTTCACCTACTTCAAAAATACTAATATTTTTATTATTACGAGCTTTATTATAATCATACACTCCCATTAAAGAAGTTATAAGACTATTTCTTAAAACATTTTTTTCTTCCACCATAGGTTCAAGTACTTTAATAGCCTCACATTTTTTAGTGCTAAACTTATCATAATCTTTTGATGAAATCAAAGAATAAGTAATAACCTCATTAAGACCTAAAGAACTAAGTCTAGTCTTAATATCTCTTATATATCTATCTATATGTCCTGGAGTAGAAGGCACTACTGGTAACTTAGCATCACAATTATTTACGCCTATTATTCTACCAACCTCTTCTATTAAATCTTCTTTAATACTAATATCTAATCTTCTACTAGGCACAGTTACACTAAATGTTTCACCTTGACTTTTACATTCAAACCCTAAACGTCTAAATACATCACTTACTTCTTCACTACTAATATTCATTCCTAATACTGAATTTATTTTATCTAAAGTTATTTCTATTTTCTTTTCTTCTTCCTTAACGTTATTATATATATGAGTATATTCACTTACCTTGGCATCAGCATAAATACTCAAAAGTTCCTTACTCCTTTCCATAGCCAAATAAGTTCTTTTTATGTCTATTCCTTTTTCAAATCTACTGGACGCTTCACTTCTTAAAATCTTCTTTGCTGTTTTTCTTATACAAGTACCATTAAATTGAGCACTTTCTATTAAAATATTTTTAGTGTTAGGGTTTATTTCTGTATCTAATCCACCCATTACTCCAGCAAGCCCAATTGCACCTTTCTCATTATATATAACTATGTCTTCTTCACTAAGCGTTCTCTCATTACCATCAAGTGTAGTTAACTTTTCATGCGTTTTAGCCATTCTAACACCTAGTTTATTTCCAACTGCGTCAGCATCATAATAATGAAGTGGTTGTCCTGTTTCAAGCATAACATAATTTGAAATATCTACTACATTATTTATTGGCCTAATACCACACGCGATTAATCTATTTTTAATAAATGCTGGACTTTCTTTAATAGTAACATCCATAGCACGTCCCAAAAGAAACAAATTAGAGTTTTCAGTATCAATGCTTAAACTAACCTCATTTTCAAAATTATCTTTTAGGGTAGAATATTTAGGTGTAGGTTCACTTACCTTTTTATCATATATAGCCCCTACTTCATAAGCAAGTCCAATTACACTTAACAAGTCGCTCCTATTACTAGTAAGTTCAAAATTAATAACCTCGTCATCTAATTCTAGATATTTAATTGCATCTTCTCCAATAGGAGCATCACTTGGTAACTCGTGTATCCCTTCTATATCTTCGTCATGTAAAAACTTCTTATCAAGACCAAGTTCAGCTAAACTACAACACATTCCATTACTTACGGCACCTCTTATAGTACTTTTCTTTATAGTACCTCCAGGTAAAACTGTCCCATCAAGTGCAACTATTACTTTAATTCCCTTTCTCATATTAGGAGCACCACATACTATATCTAATATCTCACTACCAATATTTACTTTACACACGTGTAAGTGGTCGCTTTCAGGATGCATAGAGCACTCTACTACTTTACCAATAACTAATTTAGTAGCAGGGATTAATTGACTAGCTGTATCATATTCATTACCAATATTAGTCATATCTTCGGCAATTTTCTTAATATCATAATCTTTAATATCAACATAATCACTAACAAACTTTTTACTGAAAATCATCTATCTCACATCCTTTCTATTAAAGTTATCTAACATACGTACGTCATTTGTATAAATACTTCTCAAATCTGTAATACTATATTTAAACATTGCAAGTCTTTCTATTCCAACTCCAAACGCAAATCCAGTGTACACTTCTGGGTCATATCCACACATTCTAAGCACATTAGGGTGTACCATTCCAGAACCAAGAATTTCAATCCAGCCGATATTTTTACAAAGAGGGCACCCTTTACCTCCACATTTAAAGCAAGTTACGTCTACCTCATAACTAGGCTCAGTAAATCCAAAATAACTTGGTCTAAATCTAACATTTGTATTTTCTCCAAGTAATGCATGAGCCATCTCTAAAAGAGTACCCTTTAAATCAGCAAGACTTATATTCTTATCAACTACTAACCCTTCCATTTGCATAAATTGATGTGAATGAGTTGCATCATCATTATCTCTTCTATATACTTTTCCAGGACAAACCATCTTAATAGGAGTCTTTTCCTTATTTGCAAGCATAGTTCTAACTTGTACTGAACTTGTTTGACTTCTAAGAAGCATCTCCTCAGTTATATAAAATGTATCTTGCATATCTCTTGCAGGGTGGTCTTTTGGAATATTTAACTTTTCAAAACAATTATCATCTGTCTCAACTTGTGGACCTTCCACTACATCATACCCCATACTAACAAACAAATCCTCTAAAGTATTTCTAATATGTGTTAAAGGATGCAAACTACCTGTTTTAATTCTCTTACCAGGTAAACTTATATCAATTCTTTCACTTTCTAATTTTTTATTTAATGCATCTATCTTAATTTTATTTAACTTATCATCAAAATACTCATTAAAAGAATTTCTAAACTCATTAGTAAGCATACCTAAACTCTTTTTCTCTTCTACTGATAAACTTCCCATTTCTTTCATAATACTAGAAAGTTCACTTTGTTTTCCTAAATACTTACTCTTAATTAAATTCATGTCTACTTCACTAGTACTACTATCTATCTCTTTCTTTGCACTTTCTAATAAACTATCTAATCTTTCTTTCATATTCTTCACTCCTCATCAATATCTATATTTAATTCTTCCTCATATGGTAAATTCTTTATAATGTACATTATGTTTCCATGGCAATTGTGCAACCAGTTGCACAATTTCTTCTTCATCTTTATATTCATTGTAAAAAGTCTTCATATATTATATCTAACTGAGTTTTAGTTATAGTACTCTTAATATGAGAACTCACTTCTTGAAATGACTCATCTAGCATACTCTTCCTCCTAAAAATAAAAACTTTATGATTTAAGGACTGAATATAAAACCCAGCGGTACCACCTTAATTCATAAAGTTATTTTATGCATCTTTCAAAAGTTAACGCCTATATTACGATTCCTTTAACAATGAAATGAAATTTCTCTTATAACCATTATTAGTTTACACCACCCACTAACTCTCTTGTAAATATAAAGTTATAAAATACTTGCTTTCATCAAAGATTAACCTAATTCTATCACTTAAATAATTGAAATTCAAGTACTTTCACTCCATCCTAAAATAAAATTCAAAGTGCCCGCATTTTTTATAATGGGCAATTAGTCTTTTA
>CAYWED010000072.1:0-4145 GCA_964457135.1 uncultured Muribaculaceae bacterium | reverse complement strand
TAGTATTTGATGGTATTGTTACTGTATTACCACTTATAGTACTAGTACTTGTAGTGTCAGTGTCTTCTGTTATAGTTATTCCATACATAAGTTCACTTATTAACATTTCACTTGCTTTATATTTACTACTTGTTATTACAAATGCCCCATAAGATAAACCTAATACTAATGTTGTTAATATTAGTGTAAGACAAGTTATTCCTTTTTTTGTTCTTAATTTTCTTTTTACGAAATCATTAAATATTTTCATATCACATACTCCCAACTTTTGTTTATATGCTATTTTCGCTTATGCTTAAATAAATTATAAGCGATTTTTGCTTATGTGTCAATAAGCTATTTTGGAATATGAGAAAATTAAGGTGTGATTAATTTATGAATAGATTAAAAGATTTAAGAGAAGATAGAGACTTATTACAAAAAGATGTAGCTAAAATAATTAATGTTCATCAAGCCACTTATTCTAAGTATGAAATTGAAACAACTGATATTCCTACGTTAGTTTTGAAAAAACTTGCTAACTTCTATAATACAAGTATTGATTATATTCTGTATGAAACTGATGAAAGAAAAGCTTATCTTAAGAGTATTATGAAAGATAAAAATTAAGTATTAAAAATCTCCTATATGAAATAGAAGATTTTTATTTTAAGAACATCGCCATATAAAGTGGATAAGTAGTTATTTTGCCATTTGTTCCAACATTTTTACTTGATAATTTAATTCCTTCTTTGACACCCCAATTATTTATTATAGAGTTAAGAGATTTTGATTTAGTATTATCTGCTGATTTTACTTCAATTGCGGTTACTTGCTTTTTATAATTTATTATAAAATCTATTTCTAGTGTTGAGTTATATTCAAAGTAATAGAGTTTTCTTTCTAGTTTTGTAAATATATCTGCTATTATATTTTCATATATTGCACCTTTATATATTCCTAGATTTCCATCCATTATTTCCACTGTATAATTGTCTTCTAACATAGCCATTAGTAAGCCGGTATCTCTCATATATACTTTAAAACAATCTAATTTAGAATTTCCTTCTAATGGAATTTCAGGAGTTGATACATTATAACAAAAGTTTATTATTCCTGCATCATATAGCCATTCTAAACTACCTTGAAATTTATTTGCTCGTCCATCTTTTTCTACAAGATTAAATCTAAATTTTTTATAATCCTTTGCAAGTTGTTTTGGTATTGATAGAAAACAAGCATGTATTTTAGCCCTTTCATTATCTTTTGCATATTTTGATATATCCATTTTATATGACTCTATGATTTCTTTTTGTATTTTTATAACTTGATTAAAGTCATGTGTTTCAATGTAAGTTGATACTACTCTTGGCATTCCGCCTACAACTATGAATTCTTTAAATAATTCCATCATTTTTTCATGTATAGCTAATGGTACTGTCTTTTTATTTTCAAAACAATCTTTTAAAATTTCTATTGAATCTTGTTTTACTCCATTTGCCCAGCAAAATTCTTCGAAGTCTAAAGAATTCATTTCCAAATATTCTACATATCCAACTGGGTATGATTTTATTTCTTTATAATTAATTCCTAATAAAGAACCAGATGCAATAAAATCATATTTCTTATCCATAGATAGAAATTTAAGAGCTGTTATAGCATTAGGACATTCTTGTATCTCATCTAAGAAAATTATTGTTTCATTTGGAACTATATTAGCATTAGGCATTCTCATTTTTATTTGATTTATTATATAATTTGCATTCAGACTTTCATCAAATATAGCATTATTTCTTGCGTCTTCGTAAAAGTTTAAGTATATATAATTCTTGTAGTTTTCTTTACAAAATTTATCAATTATAAATGTTTTTCCTACTTGTCTGGCACCTTTTACCATTAAACACATTTTATCTTTTTTATTTTTCCATTCTAATAATTGTGAGTATATTTTTCTATCTATCATATTAGCACTCCTTTATATTTTTATATTTTACTATATATTTAGGAAAAATTCAAGTCTTTTACATTTTTTCAAATGAATAAATGTTACGTCTTTGCACTTTTTCAAAGGAATAAATGTAGTCATGTTGCACTTTTTCAAAGGAATGTTTAAAATAAAAACTCTCAAATTTGATTGAAAGTCTTCATTTTTTATTTCTTTTCTAGTTTTACTGCTGTTCCATATGCAATTATTTCTGCTGCTCCATTCATTACTGAGCTTGAGCCATATCTTATGTTAATTATTGCATCTGCTCCTAGACTTGTTGCTTCATCTACCATTCTTTTTGTAGCCATACTTCTAGCTGTAGCAATCATTTCAGTATAGCCTGATATTTCTCCACCTACTATAGTTTTCATACCAGCCATAAAGTCACGACCAATATTTTTAGATTGAACAATTTGTCCTTTTACTACTCCAAGAGCTTCAGTTATATTATATCCTGGAACATAATCAATATTTACTAGCTTCATCTTCTTCTCCTCCATTAATTTCTTTTATTCTTATTATTAAATTGTAAACTATCCCTATTATAGGTATTAATAGAATAGTCATTAGTATAAGATATATAATCCATGGTATTTTATCACTTTCAGTAAATTGAAAGTAAGATATTGTTGCTATTAGAAATATAAAAAATATACTAAATATTAAACTTGAAATAATAGCACCACGAATTTTTCTTCTTTTATTTGTTTTTACATTTCTCATTGTAAATCCTTCCTTATTTAGAGTATTAATACTTTCGAAATATTTGGTTATATCAATGTTTTCAAACGTACTTTTAGAATCATATATTTCTTTGCACATATTTTTTACTTTTTCATAATTTTTTTCTTCTTCTTGTATTTTCTTTATTCTGTCTTGCATACATTCTTCTAAAGTAAGCGTGCCATCATTTAATTCTTTTAATTCTTTAATGGGTACATTTAGTTCTCTTAGAAATTTAATAATTTTGAGTTTTTCTATGTCTAATTCACTATAAATTCTATAGTCATTGTCTTTATTTCTTGTTGGATTTAACAAACCATTTTCTTCATAGTATCTTATACTCTTTTTTGATAATCCTACAATGTGTTCTACTTCATTTATAAACATACTTTTCCTCCTTCTGTATGTAATATAAGCCTTAACCTTAGGGTAAAGTCAATATTTTTTTATGAAAAAATAGTAAATACATATGATTTACTATTTTGCAATTTCTTCTGCTCTTGTTTCTCTTATAACAACTACTTTGATTGTTCCAGGATATTGCATTTCTTCTTCTACTCGATTCTTTATGTTTCTTGCAATTTTATAAGATTCTAAATCGTCAATTTCATCAGGTTTAACGATTACTCTTAATTCTCTTCCTGCTTGCATTGCATATGTTTTTTCAACACCTTCTATAGAGTTACCTATTTCTTCTAGTTGTTGTAATCTTTTTATGTAGTTTTCTAAAGAGTCATTTCTAGCACCAGGACGGGCAGCTGACAATGTATCGGCTATTGCTACTAGTTCACTTATTACACTAGTTGGTTTCTTATCTCCGTGATGGCTTTCTATAGCATTTATTACTACTTCATTTTCTCCATGTTTTTTTGCAAATTCTGCTCCTAATTCCACATGAGAGCCTTCTACCTCAAAGTCTATTGCTTTTCCTAGGTCATGTAGTAGTCCTGCACGTTTTGCTAATGCCACATTTTCTCCTAGTTCACTTGCAAGTAGTCCTGCCAGATTTCCAACTTCTATTGAGTGTTGTAAAGCATTTTGACCATAACTTGTTCTAAAGTGTAGTTTACCAATTAATTCTACTATTTCAGGATTAACTCTTGTAATACTAAGAGCGAATAAGGCTTCTTCACCTTTTTCTCTTATGATTGTTTTAAAATCTTCACAGACTTTATCATAAAGTTCTTCTATTCTTGCTGGGTGTATTCTTCCATCTTTTATTAATCCTTCTAGTGTTACTTTAGCAATTTCTCTTCTTAGTGGGTCAAAACTAGATAATACAATTACTTCAGGTGTATCATCTATTATTAAATCTACTCCGGTAATTGCTTCAATTGTCCTTATGTTTCTTCCTTCACGTCCGATTATTCTACCTTTCATTTCATCGTTAGGTAGTGTTACTGTTGTAACTGTTTGTTCATTTGCAACATCACTTGCATATTTTTGCATACTATTT
>CAYWED010000071.1:0-4148 GCA_964457135.1 uncultured Muribaculaceae bacterium | reverse complement strand
TAAACTTTATATGCTTCAAACTAGAAATGGTAAGAGAACTGCAAAGGCTGCTTTAAAAATAGCGTGTGATTTAGTTGATGAAGGAATGAGAACTGAAGAAGAGGCAGTTTTGATGATAGACCCTAGAAACTTAGATACTTTATTACATCCTCAATTTGATACTGAGGTGTTAAAGGCAAGTAAGCCAATAGGAAAAGGACTTGGTGCATCACCTGGAGCAGCTTGTGGTAAAATTGTATTTACTGCAGAAGAGGCTGAAAGAGAGGGTCTTGGTGGAAAAGGTGAAAAAGTTATTCTTGTACGATTAGAGACATCACCTGAAGATATAACTGGTATGAAAGCAAGTCAAGGAATTCTTACAGTTCGTGGTGGAATGACAAGCCATGCAGCAGTAGTAGCGCGTGGAATGGGTTCTTGTTGTGTTTCTGGTTGTGGAGACATTGTTATGAATGAGAAAGCAAAGGAGTTTACACTTGGAGGAAAGACATATCACGAAGGAGATGTAATTTCTATTGATGGTACTACTGGTAATATATATGATGGTGAGATTAAAACAGTAGATGCTACAATAGTAGGAGAATTCGGTCGTGTTATGTCTTGGGCTGATAAGTATCGTACACTTAAAGTTAGAACTAATGCTGATAATCCAAGAGATACTAAAAAGGCTATAGAGTTAGGAGCAGAAGGTATAGGACTTTGTCGTACTGAGCATATGTTCTTTGAAGAAGACAGAATTCATTCTATTAGAAAAATGATTTTATCCGAGACAGTAGAAGATAGAGAGAAAGCACTAGATGAATTAATTCCTTATCAAAAAGGTGACTTTAAAGCAATGTATAAAGAACTTAAGGGTCTACCTATGACTGTACGTTATTTAGACCCACCACTACATGAATTTTTACCTAAAGAAGATAAAGATATAGAGGCATTAGCAAGTGATATGAATGTCAGTGTAGAACATTTAAAACAAAAATGTGCTGAGTTACATGAGTTTAATCCTATGATGGGTCATAGGGGATGTCGTCTTGCAGTAACATATCCTGAAATAGCAAGAATGCAAACTCGCGCTTTAATGGAAGCAGCAATTGAGGTTAAAGAGGAAGATGGATATGATATAGTTCCTGAGATTATGATTCCTTTAGTAGGAGAAGTGAAAGAACTAAAATATGTTAAAGATATAGTAGTAGAAACTGCTGAAAAAGTAAAACAAGAAAAAAGTTCAAATATGGAATACCATATTGGTACTATGATAGAAATTCCTCGTGCTGCATTAACTGCTGACGAGATTGCAAAAGAGGCCGAATTCTTTAGTTTTGGAACAAATGATTTAACTCAAATGACATTTGGATTTAGTAGAGATGATGCGGGTAAGTTCTTAGGTTCTTATTATGAAAACAAGATTTATGAAGCAGACCCATTTGCTAAGTTAGACCAAACTGGTGTTGGTAAGTTAGTAGAAATGGCTGCTGAATTAGGTAGAAAAGTAAGACCAGAAATAAAACTAGGAATATGTGGAGAGCATGGTGGAGAACCATCAAGTGTTGAATTTTGTCATAAAATTGGACTTACATATGTTTCTTGTTCACCATTTAGAGTTCCAATTGCAAGACTTGCTGCGGCTCAAGCGGCTATCAAACAAGGAATGAATAAGTAGTTTAGAGCAATAATTTCTTTAATCCCTGTAATTACACGGAATAAATGACTTTTGAAGTTTATATTCTGAGCAATGATATTGTTCTTAAAGGATGTATATAAAATATTAAAGACTAAGATGACTTATAGTTTCAAATCTTAGTTTTTTTCGTTCTTGGTGTGATAGGAAAAAGGGTAATCAAAACAATAGAATATTCTTTAATAAAATTATCAAAGGAATTATTAAAAAGAACTAAACGTTATATTAGAAAATATATTATTGAAACTATCAAAAATTACACTCCTAACTTCATCATAAGATGGAGTTTTATTTTTACTTATGATAAAATGTTAAGTAGAGTTGATTATATGAAAATACAAACAGGTTATTTATATCATATAAAAAAACTTTCAAATGATATAGATAAAATTAAAAAAAATTGAATGAAGTAAAGGAGTAAATATGTTTAATTTTAATAATAAAAATGGTTATCAAGTTAAGTTTGATAATAAATATACAATAGAAAGTTCTAGAATGGGTATGAAATGGATTAAAGAACATATAAGACAAATAAATTCTATTGGTTATATAAGTGAAGAATTAGGAAGAGAACTTGAAACTTTTTTTCTAGATGTTGGATATGTTGGGAATGACAAAAATTTTACTCATTTAGGATATAATGCTGGAATACATTTAACAGGGCATTCTGACATAACTGAAGAGTATATAAATGATGTTTTTAATAATGGACTTATAAATAATGGACATATGATGAGTGGAGGAAAAGAAGAGGGAATACCAAATATAAATCTTACTGTAACACCTTTTGATAGTGTGGTTTTTGCAATTGAGCATTTAAAGTTAGGACATTCTTATAAAAATTCTAAAGCAGCTGTTTTAATTAAATATCCAAAAAGTATGGAAAATGATTTTGAACGTATTGAATATTTTGATGGAGAAGTGATAAGAATATATCCAAATTATATATATGGAATAGTTATGATAGGAGAAGATAATGTAGTAGGAGATATGATTAGAAATCCTAATTTTTATTTAGAAAATAATTTACATATTAAATGATAGAAATTAATTCAAAAAAAACAATTTTTTAAAAATTTTACGATAATAAGTAATTAAATATAAGTTGTTTATTTAAGAATACTAGTTCTCTTTCTTAAAAGTTTTGTTCTATGCATAAGTTTATATAGTAGTTTCTTTTGTTTTCGTCTTTAATTGGTAATAACTCGCATATATGTGTTCAACTTAATTGGTCCACCAGCGGTGGACTTTTTGGAAAGGTCAAATCGAGAAACTAATCCTAGAAATTTTAATCGCACTAATAAATATAAAACTAATATGAAACCTAGCTATTAATTCTTAAGTTGTTGACATTGTCCATCGGAGCACCTTTTTGAAATATTAAATAGAACTGCCTAAATTTCTTTAAATTTCTGGCATATCCATCTTTTGTTTGAGCCTTTGACTGATAAAATAGTTCTAATGTTTGTCTAAGAAATGGAACGCATTGCGTTCCAAATTGGGAAGATGTTATAAAATTGTCTATAGTATCTTAAATTTCTTTCACTATAAATTACCATATAGTTTTGTAAGTTTAATTGCCCATTTTTTTTATTAGAGTGTTCCCATATTTGGCACGAGACTTTCCGTCTTGAGTTTCAACTATAAGTTTATCTATTTGCCAGTATGTTTCTATTCACAAATGTGTTTAACTTCTTCTTGCACTAATTTGTATGTTATAGGGATTATGTTATTTTCACTTACAAATGTTGCAATGTATTCATCTTGCTCTTTAGATATTATTATTCCTATTGTATTGTTATGAAATGGTCTTTTTAAAGTATCGTCTATTATATTCATATATAATAAAATTTGACCTTTATCTTTTTCTTGTAGTTCTCTTGTTTTTAATTCAATAACTACGTAAGAGTTTATTTCTACATTAAAGAATAATAAGTCTATATATCTAGTTAAATTTTTATATTTTATTTTGTATTCATTACTAATAAAAGCATATCCGAGACCAAGTTCACTAAAAAAGTTTTGTAGTTTTGCTAGTATTGCTATTTGTAAGTCTTTTTCTTTAAGAATTTGTTCATCTTTATTTAATTTGATTATTATAGGATTTTTGATTTGTTCTTTGATGTCGTAAGATTTATTGTTATTGGTTATAATTTCTATATTTTTTGGTTTATTTAGTAATCTTTCATAAGAATTGTCTTTGATAGATTTAATTAGGTCTCTTTTTGATAAGTTTTGTTCTATACATAAGTTTATATAGTAATTTCTTTTGTTTTGGTCTTTAATTGGAAGTATTGTTTTAATTACAGTCCAATTTAATTGTTGCCCCAGTGGGGCAAGTTTTGGAAATATTAAAAAAAATTGTCTAAATCTTGATAGATTTGTATAATTATATCCTTTTCCATAAATTTTAGTCAATTTATTTGGATTTATGTCAAGTTTTTAGACACGATTTTTCGAACAAATTATGCTATTG
>CAYWED010000070.1:0-4188 GCA_964457135.1 uncultured Muribaculaceae bacterium | reverse complement strand
AAAATATATAATTGAAGATATGAGTAATAATCCAGATAATATATATCAAGGACTATTTTATTGTATAGGTAATGATGAATATATTCTATTAGATAAAATAAAAGTTTATAATTATCCTATAATA
Organism: uncultured Muribaculaceae bacterium; assembly: GCA_964457135.1. Lineage (GTDB taxonomy): Bacteria > Bacillota_I > Bacilli_A > RF39 > UBA660 > MGBC139354. Next base: position 4,064 of record CAYWED010000070.1, on the reverse strand, counting down.
TATAAATTTAGTGATAATAAACTTTATATAGCAGATTTTATGAAAATATTAGAATTTACTCTTGACAGAGAAAATACAACAAGTAGGATATTAAGTTTTGAATATATAGATATACCATTTCCAGATGAAACAACGGTTGATAAAATTCAAATATTATCAATTGATAACATATTAAATAATAGCATTTTTTTAAAAATAAATGCTTATAGAGATGGATTAGGATCTGGCATAGAAAGTAAAGTGGAATGTTCTTTAGATACATTTAAATGTGAAGTAATTGAAGAATAACACAAGTACATTTGATATTTTCTATTTAAAGACAATATATTTTCAGTCTTAGCTCTACCTGTTATATCAGTTACTAAATAAGTTATATGGTTTCCATCCTCATCTTGTAATTCATATTTAGCACCTTCTAAACTAGCATTGCCTTGGGGTATATTTATGTTAGTTTCTGCATCTTTCTTTATTATTTCTAATGAAGCACCACTAACATTTAATTTAACATTAAAATATATTGGGTCATCTATATTAAATCTACCTTGCATTTGTGATTCACCATCATCACCAACAAATAATGATGTAGGTTCTTCACTATATCTTTTCATTCTAATTCCTACCATTATTTCACCCGTTGCATTTGGAATTAAGGTTAATGTATTCCCGTTTATAGAACCAGTCACATTAGGATTTTCTAATATTTCATATCTTTCTAGTGTTCCTACAGAGTCTGTAAATGTTACAGGTTGGCCTATTACTGCATCTTTAGTTTCATTATTAAAAGATGGTAAATTATAATGTGTATTTACTAATTCCATTATTTCATTTTCTTCTTTACTAACATCTATTAAATCTCCATATCCACTAGCTTGTGTTGTATATTTAAAACTCATATCACTAGTTGTTTTCCAAATTAAGAATTGAGTTGCCATTTTATATCTTAAATCTTCATGACCTGGATATCCAAAACCATAATATGCAATTAAATGAAGTTTAAGATTTATTTCATCAGTATATGGAGATTCTACCCATGGTATCTCAATATAATTATGTGTTTTTATTTGAATAGCTGGTTGGACACAATAGCTAACCTCGCCATCTATAAAGTATTCAGCAAATCTTGCTGATCCAGGTTTAAATGTTGCATTTCACCTCTATAAAACCATATATCTTGATGTTTTATTTCTTCTAAAGTTGCTGCATTTAAATTTGTTTTTCCAAAAAACATAAAAAAAGCACTAACGATTAACATTAGCACTATATTAATTTTAATTTTCATTTTTTCTTCTTCCTCTTTTCTTATAATTTTTTTATTCAGTATAATATTCAAAAGTCCCATCTGTAAAAAATAAAGCCAATTTATAGCCTAGTAATTCACCTTTATATGCTACTGACATACATGATGTGTTTCTAAATTTCTCTTTATATTTTTGTGAATATTCAAAAGCTAATTCGTTAGATTTTACATTACATGTAGAATGGTCTTTAAATACTGCAAGTTTTTTAAGTTTTTCATACTCTGGGTCAATTTCTGGTGCTGGTTTAACTTCTTCACTTGAATTAGATGGTGTAGTTGTACTTTCTTTTTCTACAGGTTGATTACCATTTACATTTGTAGTAGGTATATTAGTAGTAGTATTTGTATTTGTGTTAGTGTTAGTGTTAGTATTGCTATTATTATTTTTGTTATTATTAATCTTATTTGTACTAACATTATTTTGGGTGTTATTTACTGTATCTTTAGGATTTGGTTTTGTAGTAATTTCCTTATTAGAATCTGCTTCTGTATTTGGTTCATTTTGATTTTCTAAATCTGTTATTTCTTTATTATCATCATCAATATTAGATTTAGTTTCATTTAAATCCTCATCAACTTTTATGTTATCTAATTTCACATAAAAAGATGATGTGCTAATAAAAACAATCATACATACTAATAAAATTAAAAAAATTTTTTTCATATATATCTTCCTCACTTTTATTACAAAATTTAGTTCATTTATCAAAATTATATCATAAAATCACCGTTCCTTTTCTTTTTGTTTTAAAATTTTTGTGTAGTAACTACATGCTTTTATTATAAAATCTTCTATTTTCTCTCTTTGTATATTTTTAGGCAAAACATTTCTTAGTTTTTCTTCTTCTATATTAAATCTTTGCCTTTGATTGGGTTTTGGTTTATCCATTATTTTATATAAAGACTCATTATCTAATTTGTTATGTTTACTAAGTTCTTTTAATTTAATAGCTTGTTCATGACTAGGTGTAGATAAATTTTTATTGATAAAGTCCAATAATAATTTTTGTTCTTTTTCATTTAAATAAGAAATTTCAGTAGCTGGTCTTAATGCAATCGAAGGCGATACTTTCAGTTCTGTATTATCTACAAATTTTATTAATTCAGGTATAAGATAAGTAATTCTTATATATCTTCTTACTGTCTTTTCACTTTCATTAGTTTCATCGCCAATCTTTTCAGCTGCTAACTTCTGGTCCACTGGTCCAGAAGTTAAATCGTTTCTTTTTCCTTGGTGCTTTAATGCTTCATGTTTCATTTTATATGCAAATGCCTTTTCAGAAGGTAGTAATTTTTCCCTTTGAATATTACAATCAACCATGTATATAGTTGCTTCATCATCTGATAAATCTTTTATTATGCATGGAATTTTATCAATACCTAATAATTCGCACGCTCGTTTTCTCCTATGTCCTGATAACATCTCATATCTTCCGTTATCTTTTCTTCTAATTACAGTAGGGGTAATTATGCCTTCTATTTCTATGCTATTTTTCAAAGAAAGAAATTCGGCATTTTCTATTATTTTAAATGGATGGTCTTTAAAGTTATCTATAAGAGAAACATCAATGTTTGCTAATTTTTCTTTTGAGTTATCTTCAATCTCGGTTTGAGGTTTAAAAAAATCATCAAACTCGAACAGAATTGGAATCTCTTGCTTTTTCTTTTCTGTCATATTCAATTACCTCCTTTGCAAAATCTATATAGCTTTTTGATAACTTACTATTTTTGTCATAAGATAAAATGCTTTCTCCACTTCTAGTTGATTCAGATGATTTAACTGCTCTTGGTATATGTGTATTGAATAATTTAAATACTGATCCATAAGTTTCTTTTAACTCACTTATTATATCTTTTGATAACCTTGTTCTCTCATTTACCATTGTTAAAAGAATCCCACCAATTTTTAAATTAGGATTAATTTGTTTTCTAACTTTCAATACTGTACTCATTAAATGACTCATACCTTTTGCTGCCAAAAATTCTGATTGTACTGGAATAATTATTTTATTAGCAGAAGCTAAAGCATTAATAGTTATCATGCCCAAACTTGGCATACAATCAATTAAAACATAGTCATAATTATCTTTCAACTGTGCAATGCAACTTTTTAAAGTGTACTCTCTACTCATAGCATTTACTAAACTAACTTCCATTGAAGCAAGTTCTAAGTTTGTTGGTATTAAATCCACTCCTTCACTATGTGTAAGAACTGCCTCTTTAGCATTAATTTCACAATCGTTAATAGACCTACCCATTAATGTTGAAAGAGTTACTGGAAGATTGTCAGTATTATGCCAACCCATATAAGTAGTTAAATCAGCTTGTGGGTCAGCATCAACTAATAACACTTTCTTTCCTTCTTTAGCAAGAGCAACACCTAGATTAAATGTCGTAGTTGTTTTACCTACTCCACCTTTTTGATTTGCTATTGCTATAACCTCACATTTAGACATTTCTCATCACCTCCCCTCAATGTCACTATAAAAATCTTTTAAATCATTTTCCGAATAAAGCTCTTCTGCTACAGTTTCAAATTTTTTAAGATTATATTCAATAGAGTTTTTAAAGTATCCATATCTATTTTCTATTTTTTTACCATCTTCATCTTTAAAATTTCTTTCTTTCACCTTGGATACAATATAATGAACAGCACTACACAATTCTTTGTAGTTATATCCATTACTTATATATTTTTTAAATAGATTGTCATAATAAATTTCCACCAGCTATGCTGGTGGTTTTTCTGTTTCGCCTAAAAGGCTTT
>CAYWED010000069.1:0-4597 GCA_964457135.1 uncultured Muribaculaceae bacterium | reverse complement strand
TATCTATTATACCATTTGGAAAGATTTTCGTGTCTATATATCTATTCTAACACCAACTTTTCATTACTCATTTTCTCCAAATTATAATTGATTTTTTTACATATTTTTGTCTTTAAAAGAAATATATATTAATTTTCTAAAGGTAAATCATTCTTTATTTTGACATATCTAGTAAACCATTTTTCAAAGCCTTCTTTAGAAGTATAAAATTCAACATCCTCATCTTTATCTGCTTCCAAAAAATCAATCATTTTCCCCTCTTTATAAATAATAAAAGAAGGATAATATTTTACTGACTCTCCTATATTTGTATCTATAATGCTAGAAAAAGCTATTTTATAAATACTTACTTGATTATCTTCCAAATATTCAGATAAAACATTTTCAAAATCCGAAGATACAATACACTTAGGTTGATAAACAAATACTGCAAATGACTTCTTATCGTCTATTAGTTGATTTAATTCATCAATTTTAATTTCAACCATATTACTTACCCCATAATAATTATTTTCTAAATAAAATGGTTCTTCATTTTTTTTAGTAGTAAAAAAAGTAACTACTATTATAGTTAAAACAAATAATATTGATAAACATATAATTACTTTCTTTTTCATTATTTAATCTCTGTTAAATTATCAAAGTCAATATTATGATAATTTACTTTCCAAAAATCATATTTTGTTTTTTCCCCGTGGTTATTAACTGTATTAATTCTATGGTTTCCTTCATAATTCCAATATCCACCAACATTGTATATTTTTTCTTGATTCCAGCCTAGTGCAACTAACATTTGTTTAGTGAAATTAGCATATCCTCCAGCACCACACATTATAAAAATATACTTGTCTTTAGGAAAAAGATATTCTAATACCTCCATTGATTCTTTATAATTTGCAATATAATTACCATCTTTATCTAAAGAAAACAATGTTTTTCCTGTATATAACCCCGAAACATTTTCACTTGCTTTTTGGTCTATATATTCTTGTGGAAATTCAGTTAAATAAGCATAAGGTACAACCTCAAATCCTTCAACAAAACCAGTAAGTTCTCTTTCTCCACCTTTATTTTCCCAAGTAGCACTATCCATAAGCATTCTAACATCACGGTACACTGTATCCTTTCTACCTAAATAGTTATCAATAGTCTTTTCATTGATATTTTTATCAATATCGTAAACACCTCTTAATCCTTCTGATTTTTCTTGCTTTGGTAGAGGACTATCATATTTATTAGAACCACTAAATATAAAATAACTTCCTAAACCTCCTACTACAACACTAACAATTGCAATTAATGCATAAATTAAATTTTTCTTCATTTTTTCCTCACTTTCACTTTCATCTTATAAGAAAAGAAGAAGAAAAGCAATAACGGTATAGTTGAAATGACTCAACTCCTAGTTGAGCCACCTTTATATTAATAATCAAAATTGCTATTTATCTTCATTTTCTAATTTTTTTATTTTACTTGTGTCTTGAATATAAGTTTCAGTGTATCCACACTCAGGACAAACTGCACATTTTAGTTTACCTAAACTTTCTTTAAAAATTCCTTGCTGTGTAACTTTAATACCATCAGCACGACCTTCAACTTTGACGTCTAATCCTTCAATCATTTCCCCATTACATCTAATACATTTTCTCATAAACACTCACTCCTCTACAATCTATTTTACACCATTTTCTTAATCTCGTCTAAAATTTTTAGAGCCTCCATTGGAGTAACTTCTAAAGGATTAATATTATTTAAGTACTCTCTTAACTTATCAGGTTCACTAGTCTCTAGTTCTAGTTCAAATTGTTTAATATGTTTACCTTTCTCTGTTTCACTTTCATATACGCTTAACATTTTACCTGCCTCTTCTATTACCTCTTTAGGTAAATTAGCAAGTTTTGCTACATTTATTCCATAACTTTTATCTACTGCTCCATCCATTACCTTATGTAAAAATACTATATCTCCATTAGACTCATCAATAGAAACATGTACATTTTTAATACCTTCATTTAATTCACTCATTTTAGTAAGTTCATGATAATGCGTACTAAACATAGTCTTACATTTTAAATGCTTTGTAATATAACTAATAATACTACCTGCTAAACTCATACCATCATATGTACTAGTTCCACGGCCTAATTCATCAAATAATATTAAACTGTCCTTTGTAGCATTTCTTAGTGCATTAGCACTTTCCTTCATCTCAACCATAAATGTAGACTCTCCACCTACTAAATCGTCACTTGCCCCAATTCTTGTAAATATTTTATCAAAAATTGGTAAATTTGCTTCACTTGCAGGAACGAAACATCCCATCTGATTAAGAATAACTATAATTGCAAGTTCTCTCATATATGTAGACTTACCACTCATATTAGGCCCTGTAATCATAAGAATATTAGTGTCTTTGTCCATAATAATATCATTACTAACATACTCGTCTTTTATAACTTTTTCAACTACAGGATGCCTTCCATTAATAACACGAACTATACCTTCATTATTAATATTAGACCTTACAAAACCACATTCTTCACTGACTGTACTTAAAGACTGCATTACATCATAATAAGCAATTAACTTACTTGCCTCCTGTAAATCAGGAATATATTCTTTAACTTTTTCTTTGATTTCATTAAATAAATCATATTCAAGTGTCTTAATCTTTTCTTCAGCATTAAGAATCATATCTTCTTTTTCTTTAAGTAAAGGGGTAATAAATCTTTCACTATTACTTATAGTTTGTTTTCTAACATATCCAAATTCTTCCTTTATGTCTTTAGCAGCACCCTTACTAATTTCAATATAATATCCAAATACTTTATTATATCCTACTTTTAAAGTCTTAATACCAGTTCTTTCTCTTTCTTCACTTTCAAACTTACTAATAAAATCTTTTCCATTCTTCCTTAAACTTCTAAGTTCATCTAAATCACTATTATACCCCTCTTTAATAACATTACCTTCTTTAATAGTAATAGGTGCGTCTAAATCAATAGAATCTTCAAGTAATTTATACAAAGTATCAAAAGTCTTAAGAGGTTTAAGTCCTAAATTATTTAAAACTATATTTATATCAGGAATAACTCTAACACTATTTTTAAGTTGAAGTAAGTCTCTTCCATTTAAATTAGATATAACAACTTTACCAACAAGTCTTTCTAAGTCATATATTTCATATAAGCATTCTTTTAATTCACTCTTAAGTAAAAACTCTTTATTAAGTAATTCAATTAAATCATGTCGTTTATTAATTTCTTCAATGTCAACACTAGGTCTTAAAATAAATTCTCTTAAAAGTCTTGCTCCCATAGATGTTTTAGTTTTATCTAAAAGCCAAAGTAAACTATATTGTTTATCTTTAGTTCTTATAGTTTCTACTAGTTCTAAGTTTCTAATACATTCTTTATCCAAAGATAAATACATCTTAGAGTCAACATATTCTGGGGTTTGCAAATGACTCATTTCTTTCTTTTGATTATATGTTATATAAGAAATTAACTTAAGTGTATTATCTTCAAGTTTTGAATCATTCAAATTTGCGACTTTTTTTCTAGAAATATTACTGTAATCGGCGTCATATACACTTATAAATATATTATAGTTACTCTTCAAAGTAAATAATAACTCTTTATCAAAATCACTGTTCACAACAAGTTCAGTAATACCGAGGCTTACTATACTACTAATTAATTTTTCTTGATTATAACTAACATATGTAGAAAATAATTTACCACTTAATAAATCCAAGTAACTTAAAGCATAAATATATTTATAATCAGTTATACTACCTACAAAATTATAATTTTTTTCATCTAAACAATCTGTATTTGTAACAGTACCTTTACTTAATATTTGTATAACCTCTCTTTTTACTATTCCTTTAGCTGTCTTAGGGTCTTCCATTTGTTCACATATTGCAACTTTATAACCTTTATCAATTAACTTTCCCAAATATACATTAACTGCATGATGTGGTACACCACACATTGGAACTCTTTCACTAAGTCCTGCATTTTTACCAGTAAGAGTTAGTTCTAATTCATGACTAGCAGTAACTGCGTCTTCAAAAAATAATTCATAAAAGTCCCCTAATCTATAAAACAATAAAACATCTTTATACTCACTTTTAGTTTTAACATACTCCTTCATCATTGGACTTAATTCATCAGGATTTACATCACTAAACTTCACTCTTTACCACTTCCATAAATATTATAGTATAAAATAGCAGTTTTTTCCAAGAAAAATTAAACATCATTTTTTTACTCTAAACTTTTATTAACTATAAGAAATTATTAAGAAAAAATGTGATATATTAAATTTTTATAATTTACATATCACATTATACATAATCATGAGTTTTACAAATACGACAAAGTAATTTATTCTTCTATTTTTTTCTTTATTATTTCTATATCCTCTATAGATAATTTTGTTATTTTTACAATTTTTTCATCTTTCATTCCATCTAAAATCATTTCCTTGGCTATTTCTATTTTTTCTTCTTTTCGACCTTCTTTGCGTCCTTCTTCTCGTCCTTCTTCTCGCCCCTTTTCCTCTGCTGCTTTTACATCTCTATTTCTCCTAC
>CAYWED010000068.1:0-4632 GCA_964457135.1 uncultured Muribaculaceae bacterium | reverse complement strand
TTATAAATAAAGGAAAAAGTCTATCTTTTACAAAATATTCATGTTTTTATCCTGAAAATACACAAAAATATGTTTGCATATAAACACATCAAATGGTATAATCATATTAGGAACAATTTAACCAGTTGGGTGAACCTTAACTTCGCAAGGAAGTGGGGTGATATAATGAGCAAAAAGGATTTCTTAGTTATAGCATTAATACTCATCATATTCATTCTTTTATACATTATTTACAAGATGATATAAAAGAAACGCCTAACTTAAACAACAGTTAGGCATCAAGTAATAATCAACGGTTCACTCAACATTGCGAAAGGTTAAATGTTCCTTTTTTATTATATGAAATTTCTTTCATTAAATACATAATATCATATTTTAAAAATAATTACAATAGCAAAAAAACGTTTGCATATAAACACATCAACTAGTATAATAATATTAGGAACAATTTAACCAGTTGGGTGCACTTGATTTCGCAAGAAAGAAGGTGATATTATGAGAAAAGATAGTAAAACATTTTTATTAATAGCAACCTTATTCGGAATAATATTTTTTCTATTATTTCTTCTTAGTAAAACAATATAAATGAAAAACGCCTGACTAACGCAACAGTCCAGGCATTTCTATAAAACACAACAGAGCACTCAACTAGTGAAAGGTTAAGTGTTCCTTTTTATTATATGAAATTTCTTTCACTAAATACATAATATCATAAATCAGATGTTTCTACAAGCAAACAATACTAAAAATTTCTTATATATCCAGGAATATCTTTTCTTTGTTTATTTACAAGTTTTCTTGCTTCTCCTAAATTAGATATTTCATGCCCTACTAATTCACTCAAATAATATTTAAAAGTCTTTATAAACTCTATAACGGATATATCAAGTCCACCAGTTTCATACATTTCTTTTAAAATCTTATTACTATTTATAACATCATCAAAATAATCATCAACCAAAAAGTACATGAAACCCATATTATAGTAGTGTAAATTATGTTGTAATAACAATTTTGTATCCATGTCTACTCTAGAATATTCTAAACTATCTACCACATGTAATTTACTACCTAACATAATATTATACATAACGTCATATGTCCAAACACCATTATCACTAATTTTCTTCACATCACCTAAAGATGCATCAATTACGCTTATAAGAAAGTCCAAATTAACATTAAACAAATTAGTATCACATAAATCTTTACCTTCTGCATATTTAGATATATAACCAATTACTAAGTCTTTAAGCATTATTGTGTCATATGGAAAAACAAAAGTCTTATTTTCAATATCACTAAACTGTAAAATTTTATCTTTACTTATTTCTTCAAAATCATCTAAATCATAATCATGCAAGATTTTATAAACACAAGTTTTATCTTTACTTAAAAAACTTTCTCCTTGTGCTCCTAATCCAAAGCTTCTTAAATTCTCCAAAAATTTTCTTACTTCTATCACACTCGAAAAATACATAACTCCCCCTTAAAAAGAAATCATATCCTACCATCAAAATAAAAATTTGCCAAATTAAGCGTGCACAAGCAATCACACTTTAGGATAATTTTAACTTAGAAGTATCTTCCACGCTTTCATCTTTTAACTTTATTTCAAGTTCAGCACTTTCTTCATTAATTGACTTGAAAGCAGAATCAATTTCAACTATTCTAACAAAATCTTCTCCATAACATCCTGTTAAAAAGTTTATTATAATATTACTAATACAACTTTCATCTACATCATTGCTTATTAAAGATTTAGTTAAAACCTCAATAATTTTATTTAACTTATCTAATATTGTATTTTCTTCTACTAACAATTCATTTTGTTTTTTAAGTAATTCGTTTTGTTTTCTAAGTAATTCTCTTTGTTTTCTTAATACCTTATTTTTTCTAATTGCTCTCAAAATAGAAGGCATAACAGTATCATTAAGAAAGAGCCCTAACTTACTATACTCATTAACAGATATATTTCCCATCTTTAAAGCTTCCTTTATTTTTCCTCTAACTAATAAAATTTCCTCATTACTAGAATTACCATTTAAGTTTTTTATCATGACTTCTAATTCTTTATAATTCATAATCTCACCTCAAAGTATCATTATTCTATCATTTTAGTAACTAATTTGCAACAAAAAAGAACTTGTCATCCACAAATCCTTACTTTTTATTTTGGAATAATGTAGCACCTATTAATACTATTATTACTACTACCATTACTATAATTATCAAATTTACATTCTTCGGATTATTTACAGCATCTTGCACTATTGAAGCAGTTAAGAAATAGTTAGAGCAGTGGTCAATTTCAAATTCTACTATACCATTTTTTACTGGAATTCCACTTTCAATATACTCAACTTGCCTGTCTTCCTCATTTAAATAATATAAATATAACTTTTCTCCATTAACATACTTATCACTTACATCTATTTTAATTTTAGCCTTAGTTGGAAGTTTACCATGATGCTCAAACGAAATAATCAATTTATCATCATTAGTTACTAAATCATTTAAATCATTATCTTCTAACTTAGTTAATACATTAAGCCTTAAATTTAAATCTAACTCCATCTTATCTTTTAAAGCTTTGGTATATCCCTCATCCTTATTAAATGTCCAACTATAAGTTAACTTTTTAGCATTATCAATTACATCATAAATAACCTCATTATTTGTTTCAGTTTTACTAACATTAATTAAAGTACTCTCACTCACCTGCTTTTTTTCAAAACTATTTTGAAATTCATTTTTAGATTTAATAACATATGAAATAAGTACCATTACAACTAAAACAGCTATAGAAATTACTACTAAACTAGAGTTCTTTTTCATATACTATCTCCTTCTTTTTCTTACAAAGTACTACCAATTAATATAAATAAATCATAGAATAAATACACAAAACAAGGTGCCATTATATTATCAGTTTTCTCATATGATACGCTTAATATTATACCCATAAAAGTAAAAGGTATAATAGAAATAACATCATTTAATGAACTAATATTATATCCAACTTGAAAAACCCCATATAAAATTCCTGAAAATATAATAAAGAAATACTTGTTATGTAATATATCTTTAAACACTTTTCTAAATACAATTTGTTCAGTAAACAAAGTAACTATAAATACATAGAAAATCATTATAAACACATTTTTCTGATAAAGCATATCTATAATTGAAGAATTTGTATAATTAAATTCAGGATACACTGCATATATAATTGCAGATATGACTGGAAGTCCTACTACTAAAATAGCAAAGAAAATTAAAGACTTACCAATTATCTTCATAGGTTTTTCTCTAAACGCTTTTATATCTTTTATTAAGTCATCTTTATATAAAAATATGAAGAATAAAAGTAATAAAAACATAAGTATTAATCTATATACAAGTTCAGTAACACTACTCTTTGTAATACTTGGTAAAAACATACTAATAACATATGGTACTAGTATATATAAAGAAAACACCCCTATACCTTTTATTAATTTATTTAAATTATTCATACTTCACCTCTTAAATTAAATCAAAACCCCCATTAGTTCTTATCTTAGATTACATCCAAGGAAATAATTTTTTGAACCAGCTCATTTTTCCACCTCCTTATAATTATGTATTTACATATATATTATCTCATAACAATTTATCTTATTATATAAAATTTTTAAAACTTTACACTAAATAATGTTAATAGTTTTAACACTATCATCAAGTAAAAAATTTCCACTTTCTATTTTTATATTCTCATTTATTAATATCTTTGTACTCATTAAATGTAAATACTCAAGTACCTCTTTTAAATTTGAATATCTCTTAATCTTAAGAATATGAATATTTTTTTCATTCTTAACACACACGAATATAAAATCTCTAACCAATTTATTCTTAAATTTATTAAACATATCTAATACATCATACAAACTTATCACAGTTTCATTTTTTTCTTTAGAAAAGACAATTTCAATATTAGGATATGTTCCCATATAACTAAAAAGTAATTGATAAACTGTAATATTTTTCTTATTAATTCTTATTTTCACTTTAACATCTTGCTCGGTTTGCTCGATTAAATTCAAAGTTTCTAATACATCTGCAATGTATTCTTTCAATAAATATTCATCTTTAAAATCAATTTTATATTTATTTGATATATCTAAAACTAAAGTCTTAGTTTTTATTAATTCATCAGTAACTTCTCTTACTTGAGATTCACTAATCTCATAAATATCCTTTTTAGAAATTACCTTTTTAAAAGTATCATCCTTAAAATTATTTTCTAGAACCAATACATTCTTTACCCCTTCAGTGCTATTTATTTGACTCGTACCAGAAACCTTACCAGATACAGGTGAATGTATTTTTTTGTTTTTAAACTTTGTAATTTCATCGTCTCTAAAAACCATACCATCCTCACGCATATTAATATCATCTTTATTGTCAAATGGTAAATATATATAATCACTAGTTAAAAAACTTTCTAATTCTACTTCTTTCATAACTATCACTACCTTAATTATACAAGAGTTTTTAAAAATTTTAAACAAAAAAAAGAACATATCATAAACTTCTGAATTCTCATAGTAAATTCCCGTTTTATATATAGACGGGAATTTAGTTGTC
>CAYWED010000067.1:0-4917 GCA_964457135.1 uncultured Muribaculaceae bacterium | reverse complement strand
TTCTTAAAAAAGTAGATAAAGTTGATACTCGGGCACTTTCAATTTAATTCAAGCATATTTTTGTGATATTTTTGTGAAGTTAAAAGAACAAAAAACTAACTTTTTCTATTTACTAACCATTCTATTGGTGGTATATTTTCTCTTTTACTAATAACATTATATATATCAACTAAAAAATCTTCATATTCTTTATTCTTATTTATATATTTTAAAATTACTTCCTCATCACTATCATTTATAAAAATCTTCTTAACACTATCAAAATAATAAGATGGATATAATAGTCTTGAAAAAAGAAACCTTAAACTTGCTCTAGAAAAATTACTATCCATAATTAAATCAACTATTTCATCAAAATCAATTACTCCTTCAAAAAAACTAGACTTTATATATTCTGCTATATCTCTAACCTCATAATCAAAAGTAAAAGTAAGAGGATTATTAATATGCCCACTATAATCATTATAAAATACCCTCTTATGATTTAAATTTACTTGAATACTACTAATATCTTCATCTAGCTTAGTATCTTTAAAATAAGAAATAGCATTTTCAGCAAGTCCAACATAATAAGAAAAAGATTCTTGAATTATAGGATATTCTAAACTAATATCACTCATTTCTATTTCAAAATCATCAATTTTTTTCATCCATAAAATAGCCCAGTCATTATTAAATCTAACTTCACTTTTAACTTTTAATAAATTATTAAAATAAACTATATCTTTAAGACTATATTTATCATCCTCTACGGAATTAACCCTCAACATCACATATATTGTTTCATCAACTACAACATAAAATTTATCTTCTCGAGTTTTTATAAAAGTATCAACTAAAATATTTTTATTATATAAATCATTACTTATCTTAACAAGTAAATCTAATTCTTTTATATCTCTATTAAATTCCACAAAATAAAACTTAAAATCATTAAAATAAAAATAACACCCATTATCTATTTCAATGATTTCTTCAGGTTCAATATTGTAATAATATTTAATAGTCTCTTTCATATACTCATCACTAATAAATTATATGTGAAAAACCCAAAATAAAAACTGCATTTTATGCAGCTTGATTATAATTTTGTTGATATACAAGACTAGGTCCATCATTTTCGGCAAGTCTTGCACCTGCTAAAGTTTGTTCAGCAGCAATCCTTTGAGCATCCGCTACTTTTCTTGCTTCTTCACTTACTCTTAATTGTTCTTCTAACATTATTACTTTTTGACTCAACTCTTCAATTGTAGCCTTTTGTCTATTATAAGCGTCAGTTACCTCATTCATCATAATTATAACGGGGTCCCCTACCTGAGCATTAACTGGAGCACTCTCTACTACAGGAGCCTGTTCTTCTCTTGCAAAGAATGTTTGAGGAGTATCTAATGTACTAGGATTTTGCAATTGTGTTCCTCCCTGAACATCATCATTTGCTATAGGTGCATCAAAAACATTTACAGTAGACACAACATCTTGACTAGCAGGGGTCTCTGGCATAACAGGACTTACAGGCTCTACTACAGGTTGGTCAAAAATATTTGAGTTAACCTCAGGTACAACTGGTTGATTAGCAGCAACTACCTCTGGTCCACCAGTAGACATAACTGATGCAGTTTCAGGCATAACACTTGCTTCCACTCCACTAGCAGTTACTACAGGTGAATCTTCTACTCTAGTTTCATTTACAGGAGTAGTAAAAGATGATTCATGACTTGCTTGAGCAAGTCTATTCATATCAGTTTCTTTTAACCCAATAGCTCTATAACCATCCAAAATAATACTATTTGCATTTTCTAAATTAATCATAACTAACCTCCTTGTACAACTTCTTTCATCGCTTGTTTAACTTTATCCCAAATACTCTCATCTGTAATACCAATTAACTTATACACACCAGGGTTTTCTTCTACAACTTCGCTAATATACACTTTATTCATACCTTCACTTAAAGATTCCCCTTTAGAGAGTATAACAAAACTTTTATTAATATCTTTTACATCAAAAGAGTTAACTAAATCAACTTCTTCCATAGTGCCATCCATATTTTGAACAGTAATCTTTTTCATAACTCACTCTCCTACTATGAATAGAATACCACAAAAAAATGCTTTTATCAAACATTTTCTCTCTCTAAAATGAAATATTTACAACCATAGGCACAATTATCTCTAATATAATCTTTAATTCTAGAATAATCATTAATTTCTTTAAAGTTTTTATTACCCTTTTTATTAAAACCTTTAAGCCTTAATTTACCATAAGCAATATCCCCAACTATATAGTCAAATCCATCAAAATAATCAGTACATTTACTAATAAATTCTTCTTCATTAAATGCTTCTTTATAATTTTCTATTAATTTATATTCTCTATCAAATAATTTCATATAATATCATCTTCTCCACACCATAATTATAAATTAATTTTTAACCAATATCAAACAATTACTTTTCATGCAAATCTAATTTCAAAACTTTTTGACTTTCCTTTCCAAGTTGCCTATAACTTACCCCACACTCATCAAACAACATCTTAGAAGCAATAGTACTTTCAGTGTCTTTATATTTATCAGATAAATATATAACCTCTTTAATTCCTGCTTGTATAATCTCTTTAGCACACTCATGACATGGAAATAAATCTACATACACTCTAGCACCTTCAAAATCTTTTCTACTGCCTCTATAATTTAAAATAGCATTCCTTTCAGCATGAACAACAAAAAAATATTTAGTCTCTAAGTTGCCTCCAATTCTCTTCCATGGAAAATCTTCATCTTTAAATCCATTCGGAGCCCCATTATAACCAATTGATAAAATTCTATTGTATTTATCAACAATACATGCTCCAACTTGAGTACTAGGGTCTTTACTCCTCATTGCAGATAACTTTGCAACAGCCATAAAATACTCATCCCAAGTTACATAATCTTCTCTATGCTCAGGTGTTTTATTCATAATTACACTCCCCTAATACAATTTTAACTATTTAACAAACAAAATTCAAGAAAAACTATTCGCTACTAGTAATAGGGCTTGTAACAGAGTATGCTCCTCCATACACATCAGGAATGCTACCATTAATTAACTTCATCAAAACAGGAACTTCTAAACTTATATTAATTCTCTTAGAAATAAATGGTAAAATTACTTGTTCAGTAACTGTAGCCTCAATGTAAATCTTAAGTAAAGCATTATTTATTCCATATGGAGTTAATTCAGTTCTAACATTACTTATAACACTACCAATCAAACTTGTCTTAACAGGAATTTTAGGGCCTATATCAGCTATAATAGGTGTATCAGTAATAACACCAAAAGGTATTTGATAAATTATTCCACTACTAGACTCTTCCACATCATAAGAAGTACTAACTATAGGCATATCAATTAAACTAAGTTTTCCTTCTTCCAAATACTTTAGATTACTTTGAATAGTATTATTAATAGATACCAAAGACTGATTAACTATATTAGTATCAAAATCAACAGTAACAATTTCCCCATTCTTATTAGTTGTAGTCTTAATCATATCCTCTACTTTAAAATTATTACTAACTTGATTCTCAACTGCCTTATTAATAATTAATGTTGATAACTTAGTAGTCTCTATTTCAGCATAATCTAAAAGAATAGGACTTATATATTTATTAAGTAAATGAAAAATAAAAAAAGTACAAACGAGTATCAAAAAAAGAATAACAACTAAAATATCTCTTTTCTTAGCATTAAAACTCCACCTATTTTTTAATCTCATTCGTCTTTTCATTCTAAATAATTATATTAATTAAATTATTTAAATAGTCCTAAATCAAACACATAATTAGCCATTACAACTAATGTTGCTATAATAAAAACAACCAAAACAATTATCATAATAGTAGTAACAACACTATTCTTTTTAACACTTTTCTCTAACTCTTCAAATCCTTCAAAATCTTCTTTACTAAAACTTACAGAATTAGTATAAAAAGATTTATCCAAAGCAGTAGTTTTCTCTTTTAAATCAACTAAATCTTGTGTCTTAGCAAGACTAGCTTTCTCTACTAACTCCTGCAAATTCATAGCAGTAGTATCCACTTTTTTTACTTTTTCACTATTTTCTTCTTGTTTCTTAATCTCTTCTTTTATATCATCTTTTTCTTTTTCTTTCTCAATAGGCTCTGTAGTTTCCCCATCTCCACTTACTAACTCATCAAGTAAATTTACGTCTCCCTTATGTATAGTTACTGTATTAATTAAATCAATTAAAGTTCTCTCATCAGTATTAAATTCTTCTTCTAAAGCCTCTTTACTTGTCTCTTTAGTATCATACATTTCTATCTTACTTAAAATATCATATTGAGTATCTCTAAGTTTTTTATATCTCTCTCTTTCATAATCTATCTCTCTAGTTTGCTTAGCCTTTTCTAAAACAGAATTAATATCATAATCTTTTGGAGTAGAATTTTCTTGCACATTTACATTTTTATCTTCACGAGACTCTTCTATTTCTAATTTTCTTCTTCCTTCTCTAGGCACTTTATTAACTGACTCTATATATCTCTTAATTTTATCAATATCAATAGTTTTACCACTATTTTCTATTACTTTTACATTAGTATTAGTCCTAACTCTTGATAATTCATTTGATTTAATATCTTGATAAAGATTAGTATTTCTACTTACTCTACTAGAAGTACTAACATTATCTTGAGCCTCTTCTCTTACTTTATACCTTTCCATTCTAGAATTCATATTATTCACCATAATAATGATAACATATATCCTAAACTTTTTAAACCATTTTGATGAATTTAACTGAAACAAAAACACTTTACAACAAATAACGTTTATAGTAAAGTAAAAAATACACATGACTTTCCCATCTTTGACACTTTTTAAATATTTTACCCTTCAATCCTAGATTTTATCT
>CAYWED010000066.1:0-4994 GCA_964457135.1 uncultured Muribaculaceae bacterium | reverse complement strand
TAGGGAATATAAGGAAAAATTAAGTGGTAGTGGTATAAACCTTACACACTACCATAAATAGTACGGAGGATATTTATGGAAGAGAGTAATAATAAAGCTAATAAAAGTTATATAATTGCAATAGTAATTGGTATTTTATGTTTAGGCTTAATAATATTTGCAGCGTCATATTCATATTTTTCAAATCAAATTACAGGAACTCCTGGAAAAATAAATGTTAAGACTGCTGATGGAGTAATTGATATAAGTGAAGAAAGAATAAATATTGATGAAATTGCTCCTATACTTGATAGTGCTAAAGGAGAAAAAGCATTTCAGAATAATTTTAATGTATTTTTAGTAGAAGGAGTAAAGACAAGTGTATGCTATTCTTTAGAGTTAGTTGTAGATAAAATTGGTAGTAATCTTTTAAATAAATGGTTTAAGTATGAATTAGTTTATGGAGATAATGAAGTAATAGAAGGAACATTTGATGGAAAGACAGTAGGAGAAGATGGAAAAATTGTTATACCTTTAATTGATAATCAAGGGTTAAGTGAAGGTGGAAATAATAGTTATACTTTAAGATTGTGGTTAAGTTATGATGAAAATGATATACTTCAAACACCTATATTACAAGGAGATGAAGAATCTAGAACATTTGAAGGACATTTGCACGCGACTGGGGTGTATGGTGCTTGTAATAATACAAATTAATAATAAATTGTTAAGTAATATTCATTAATTCATGTTTTTGAATATAAATTATAATAGAAGGAGGAATATTTGTTATTTCTTCTTGTTTTTTGTTCTTTATTTTTATGAACTAGGTTAGTGGTTAACTTACATATTAAATTACTTTAAAAAAATTTTTAGTATTAAATAATAAATTCCTTAATATACTTTATTGGTGAAGAATTATGTTTAATGTTAAGGGTCTTACAGAAGAAGAGGTAGTTAAAAGTAGAAATGAATATGGTAATAATTCTATTACTCATTATAAAAAGAATGGTATTTTTAGTTTGATTTTTGAATCATTAAATGACCCGATTATTAAGATTCTTTTGATAGCGCTTGGTATTAAGATTTTGTTTTTGTTTAATGATAGTGATGTATATGAAACTATAGGTATTATAGTAGCAATTATTCTTGCAAGTGTGATTAGTAGTCTTTCAGAGTATGGTAGTGAAAAAGCATTTGAAAAACTTAGTGAAGAGACAAGTCGGATTAGTGCTAAAGTTATTAGAAATTCTAAATTAGTAAGTATTCCTATAGAGATGGTAGTCGTAGGAGATGTTGTGTATTTAGAAAGTGGTGATAAGGCTCCTGCAGATGGGGTAATGATAAATGGTACTATTAGTGTTGATGAGTCAATGCTTAGTGGAGAAACTAAGGAAAAGTATAAATCTAAAGGTGAAGAGGTTTTTAGAGGTAGTATTATTACTAATGGTAGTGGAATATTTAAAGTTAGTAAGGTAGGTAATGCTACCTTTTATGGTGGTATAGCAAAAGATATTCAAGAGAAAACACCTGAGAGTCCTTTAAAAAATCGTTTAAGAGTTCTTGCAAATATGATTAGTAAGATAGGATATGTATGTGCTTTTTTAGTAATATTTTCTTATCTTTTTAATGTCGTAGTTATAGAAAATAATTTTGATATGGATAAAATTATTCCTATGGTTACTAGTTTTAAAGTTATGGCACCACATCTTTTATATGCTCTTACATTAGGAGTAACAATAATAGTTGTTGCTGTTCCTGAAGGACTTCCTATGATGATTACTTTGGTATTATCTTCTAATATGAAGAGACTTTTAAGAAACAACGTGTTAGTTAGAAAATTAGTTGGTATTGAGTCTAGTGGTAGTTTAAATATTTTGTTTAGTGATAAGACAGGGACTATTACTAAGGGAAAATTAGATGTAGTTGGTTTTGTAGATTATAGTGGGAAAACTTATAAAAATTTTGAAGATGTAAGTGGTCTAAAATTAGGTGAAATTTTGAAGGTAGGTTTAGTTTATAATAATGCGTCAAGTTATTCAGGCGATGATATTATAGGTGGTAATATAACTGACAGGGCAATTCTATCTTATGTTAAGAGTGATGATAAAAGTAAATATAGAATTTTAAGTAAGGAAGAGTTTGATAGTAAGAAGAAATACTCAAGTGTAACTTTAAATTATGAAAAGACGACAACTTTTTATAAAGGTGCATATGAGTTTATTGTAGATAAGGCAAGTAGATATATAAGAGAAGATGGGAGTTTAGGGTATGTAAAAGACAAAAATGTTTTGAAGAAAATGGGAGACGAATATACTAAGAAAGGATATAGAGTCCTTGGTGTGGCGTTTTCTAAAAATCAGAGCTTTGAAAGTTTAACTTTTGTTGGATTTTTACTTATTAAAGATGAGGTAAGAGAAGAGGCAATAAAGGGAATAGAACTAGTAAAAAAGGCTGGAATACAAACAGTTATGATTACTGGGGATAATAGTATGACTGCTAAAGTTATAGCAAAAGAGGTAGGTTTAGTAGAAAGTGAAGAAGATTTGGTTATTACAAGTGAAGAATTAAAGAAGATGAGTGATGAAGAGGTTAAAAGAATTCTTCCTAGACTTAGAGTAGTTGCTAGGAGTTTACCAGAAGATAAAAAAAGACTTGTGTTTTTAAGCCAGGAGGTAGGATTAGTTGTAGGTATGACAGGGGATGGGGTAAATGATGCTCCTGCTTTAAAAAGGGCTGATGTTGGTTTTGCTATGGGTAGTGGTACTGAGGTTGCAAAAGAAGTGAGTGATATTATAATTTTAGACGATAATTTTTTGAGTATTGCTAAAACTATTTTGTTTGGTAGAACTATTTTTAAGAGTATTAGAAAGTTTATAATATTTCAGTTGACTGTTAATATAACTGCAGTAAGTTTATCAGTAATTGGTCCTTTCTTTGGTATAATTGCGCCTGTTACAGTAATTCAAATGCTATGGATTAATATGGTTATGGATACTCTTGCAGGGGTTGCTTATGCTTTTGAACCACCATTAACCGAGTATATGGAAGAGGCACCTAAAAAAAGAGATGAAAAAATAATGAATTCTTATATGGTAAATGAAATATTAGTTACAGGGGCTTATCTAAGTTTCTTGTGTATGTTTTTCTTAAAGTCTAATTTTATTAAGAGTTTATATCGTATTGGTGAAGATGATAAATATGTGATGACTGCATTTTTTGGTTTGTTTATATTTATGACTATTTTTAATGCATTTAATGCTAGGAGTCATAGATTAAATGTTTTTGCTAATATTTTTAAGAATAAAGTATTTTTAGTTATTATTTCTTTAGTAGTTATTGTTCAGTTAATTATGATTTATTTTGGTGGTAGTATTTTTAGGACTACTGGACTTACATTTTTTGAGTTAGATGTTACAATAATGCTCGCATTTAGTGTTATACCATTTGATTTTGTTAGAAAGAAAATTTTAAAGAAATTTAATAAAAAACTCGGAGTATAGAAAAAACTCTTAAAGATAGACACTTAAGAGTTTTACTTGGTCTTTACCAAATTTTAATAAGTCTTCGGCAAGATGTAGTACACTTTTACTTGCCTCTTTTTTATAGTCTTTAATTTTTGCTTCTAAGTCAATGTTTCCCATTGTGAAACCTCTTGTTAATATACTTGCAATACTGGAGTCGCTATTGTCTTTAGTAACTTCTACTTTCATTGCTGTGTTAGCTGTTAAGTTTTTAAGAAGACCTGAATGTTCTACTTTGACTTTTTCTTTTTTCATTAGTTTTTTACAATCTTTATAGAATTCCTCATATCTTTGTAATTCTTCTTCTAGTAAAAATTTAATTTTGTTACTTTTGTCTTTAATTAGACTAATTAGTTTTTTGGTGCTTGATACACCCATTTTAGCATTATCATGTACTAACATTAATAATTCATCATTTTCGTTCATTTTATTCACCTAGTATTATTTTTTCCTATTATTTTAATTTTATACTACTTTGATTTTTATTTTAAAAGATGTATAATGAGTGTGGAGGATACTAATGAATAAGTTACTGAAGTACATTTATTGTAGTATTAGCGTTTTATTTGTGGTATTTACTGTGTTTGAAATATTTGTGTATATGAAAATGGATTCTAATTATGTTGGTATATTTTATTTGTTTTTAAATTTTTTTGTAATGTTTTTGCTCTTAAGTATTACAATTAATTATGATAAAGGAAATAAGAGTGTTAGAATTAGTAAGAATATTATTGTTATTGGGATTGGAGTTTTTGCAAGTTTTATTCTTTCTATAATTCTTCCATTTATTTTTAAATATACTGATAGTTCTTATTTATTTAATGATTCCATTTTTGTTGTAAGTAAAATATTAAAACCAATTTTGTATGTAGTGCTTGGTGTTGTTAGTGTAGTAGAGTTAAAGAAAAAAATTAATGTTAGTGATTACAAAGTCAAATAGCATGATTAGGAAAATGCCTATAATTAAGATTTCAGGTATTTTTTTTATTAGTTTATCAGTTAAAGGTTTTACATAATAAAATATTAAAATTGAACCAATAGTCCATATTGTGCTTACTTCTATACTTATGTATTTTCCAATGTGAAGAGGTAGACCGTTATAGTTCCACATACTTATATTATAGATATTTTTTAAAAGAACTCCACCAATAAACTCCAGTAGTGTTAAAGTTATGAATCCAGATAAAAACATAAATATTATTTTTTTTAGGACTGGACTTACATTGTTAAATTTTTTATATAGTAAGAAAATAAATACAACACCTATTCCATAGACAATAGTATATGGTCCATACATAAATCCACTTTCAGTATTGAAATTAAAAATATAAGAGAAAACTGTTTCAAATAGGAAACCGAGTATAGAATAGATTACAAAATTATATAAATAGTACATATTATTCACCGTTATTATGATGCGTTTTTTTGCTATTATTATCAGGATAAAAACATGAATATTTTGTAAAAGATAGACTTTTTCCTTTATTTATA
>CAYWED010000065.1:0-5032 GCA_964457135.1 uncultured Muribaculaceae bacterium | reverse complement strand
TTCGCTGACATTTTCAAATGTTTAACTATACTGACATTATCATAAAATTATTACATAATTTCCAAAACTTAATTGATATTATTACTATTTTATCATATAATATCAATATAGAATAAGCAAGGAAGGTGGTCGTAATGGAGAAAAAAGAACGTTCTAAATTTCCTAAAGACTTCTTTAATCAACCTAGACCAAAAGTCAGTACAAAAGAAGCCCTAAAGGATGTAGAACCAGTAAAATGGTCTAAAGATGTTTTAAGTGGTAAGAAAAAAGTTCTTGTACAAAGAAAACTTACCAAAAAATAAAAATATATATTATAGCAGATATTAAGTTTGATATCTGTTTTTAAATTATAAAAGAATATTAAAAAGTCTTGTAACCATAATAGTTTCAAGTCTTTTTAATTTAATGATTATTAACTGTCATTTTATATTCTCTTATGGCATCAATAAATTCTTGCCCATATTTATTTAATTTAAAAGTTCCTACACCACTTATTCTTAACATTTCTTCATTAGTTAATGGTAGTACTCTAGCCATTTCTTTAAGAGTTACATCTCCAAATATAATAAAAGGTGGAACATTTTCTTTAAATGCTATTTTCATTCTAACTTTTCTTAATATTTCAAATAGATTTTTATCATAATTAGCATCCTGTTTTTTTGTATTATCTTCTTTTCTTTCTATTTTCTTATTAATTATAACTTTTTTGTTATTCTTTATTACATCTGTAGCCATACTTGTTAAAACTAAAACTGGATAATTATCATTAGTAGTCTTTATGTATCCATCAGCAATTAAATATGAAATTATTTCTTTTATTGTTTCTTTTGTATAGGAAGCCATAATACCATAAGTAGAAAGATTTTTTAAGTCTAATTTTCTTACCCTATCTGTGTCTGAACCTTTTAACACATCTACAATTAAAGACATACCATACTTTTCATTCATTCTTTTTATACAGGAGAATATTTTTAAACTATCTATAGTTATATCTGATATTTCAAAAGTCGAGTTACAGTTAGAACAGTAGTTACACCTTTCAAACTTTTGTTTTTCTCCAAAATATTCTAAAATAAATTTTCTTAAACATTTACTTGTATTAGAATAATTAATAATCTCATTTAATTTTTGATATCTATTTTGATAATTTTCTTCACCTGAATGACTAATTAAAAATTTATTTGTAACGATATCTGCCCCACTATAAAGTAGGATACAAACTGAAGCGTCCCCATCTCTTCCAGCACGTCCTGCTTCTTGATAGTAACTTTCTAAATCACTAGGCATATTATAATGAATTACATATCTTATATTAGGTTTATCTATTCCCATTCCAAAAGCATTAGTAGCAATCATGATTTCTGTTTTGTCATATACAAAATCATTTTGTGACTCTTTTCTTTCTTCATCACTAAGTCCTGCATGATATTTAGATACACTATAGCCTTTATTTTTTAAAAGCTCATATAATTCATCTACATTCTTTCTAGTTATTGCATATATAATACCACTTATACCTTTGTGATTATCTAAATACTCTAAAATAAATTTTTTCTTACTTTTAGGCTTTTGGATAGAAAAATATAAGTTCTTTCTGTCAAAACCAGTAGTTAATACAAATGGATTTTTTAACTTTAAAAGTTCTATTATGTCTTCTTTTACTCTATGTGTTGCAGTAGCAGTAAAAGCAACCACGATTGGCCTTTTATTTAAACTATTGATTAACTCTGATATTTTTGCATAACTGGGTCTAAAATCATGTCCCCACTGAGATACACAATGAGCCTCATCTACTCCTATCATGCTTACATTTATACTATTTAATATATCTATAAAATTTTTATTATTTATTCTTTCTGGTGCTACATAAATTATTTTGTATTTTCCTAACTTTATATTTTTAATAATATCTATATATTCCTCACTACTTAATAAACTATTAATATAAGTAGCGCTTATCCCTAATGTTTTTAAATTATCAACTTGGTCTTTCATAAGTGAAATAAGTGGAGAGATAATAATAGTAATTCCATCTAATAAAAGTGCAGGTATTTGATAACAAATTGATTTTCCTGCTCCAGTTGGCATAACTCCAAGAACATCTTCTTTATTTAAAATATGTGTAATTATTTCTTTTTGTCCATTTCTAAAACTTTCATAACCATAGTATTTTTTTAATAATTCTTCTGGCTTCACTGCTACCTCCTTAAGTACTAAATAATGTACTATATCCTATCATGCATTATGTCTTTTGTCAAAAGTTACTATTCGCATTTGAAGTCGAACTCTATTATATAACTTTTTTATTACCCTATCAAATCAAATAACAAAGAAGACAAAACATACATAAAAACAACTATCAAAAAGAAAATACCACCAACAATAAAGAAAGTACGATAAATTATAGAAATAGCTGATGCTACACTCTCACTTTTTGTATAAAAAACTAATGAATAAATTAAAAGCAAAATAGCAATAACCCAGCATACTGTAATTATAAATGCCATAGTAAACTTTACCGAATCACTATATTTAAATACAACAAACGGAATAAGTAAGAACAAAATTGCAATTATATCTAAAAACAATCCAACCTTTTTATTTTGTTTATAATTTTTATTCATACAGACCTCTCATATCATAAGTCAATAATATCACACACCAAAATAAAAGAAAAGAACACAATTAAATTGTTCTAATAAATATTACATTAATAATTAATTCTAAAACTAAAAACCATCTCACTTACAAATTGTTATTTGTTATTTTTCACATTTTTACTATCACGAAATAAATTACCAAACATTAAAGAAAATACCATACATATAATAGACATCCCTGCATTATTTAATTTACCAATTAATAATAGTATAAATCCTACAAATGTTAGTATTACAAATAATATTTGCAGTGCTAAATATATTTTTGATTTCATACTTAATTTTCTCATATTCTTCACACTCCTAAATAGTAATTTATAAATTATTTTATTTTTTATTATCAATTTGCTTATAAGCGTTTCTTTCTATATATGCTTTTTTCCTATTAGTTTCCCATATTCCATAAGTAAAACCTACAATCATAAATATAAACTGCACACCATTATCTTTTATAAATCCATAAATTATAAATCCCACAATAATTATCATTACAATTATTAGTTCAAAAAAATGTTCCTTATCCCATTTATTACCATAATACTTTATTTTTTCTTTTAATGTAAATGAACTATTTTCTATTGCACTAAATAAATTCTTATCGGCTTGTTCTTTAAATTTTTCTTCTTTAATTTTCTCACCTATAAAAAACTCATTTAAAGTAATTCCTAAAATGTTACATAATTCTTTATATAAAGATACATCAGGTAAACATTTTCCAGTTTCCCACTTACTTACTGATTTATCAGTAACTCCTAATTTATTTGCTAACTCTACTTGTGTTATCTTTTTTTCTTTACGACATTCAGCAATTAATCTTCCAATTTTTTCTTGATTCATAAAATAACTCCTTTCATAAAATTATTTTATATTTTATATTTTATATTATATATCTATTATATAACACCTCTTAAAAGTAGAGTTAGATAAATTGTAATTTGTCGATTTGTTCTTATTTTTTTATATAGACTAATTCAATTCCTTCATTTTTACCTAAATTTCTACTATATTTTCTTTCCTTACTATTATTCCAATGTTCATGAACTCCTAAATTAGTTACAATACTCCCAAACCCATCATAGTAAATATTTCCTGATGGTGCATCATTGACTAGTCCTGACTCATGTAAGTAATTTTCAACATTAGGATTATTTTTTAAGGAACTATTATTATTTGTTACAGTTGGCTCATTCATTAGAATATCTGCTCCTACTGAATCTATTGCAATCGGGTCTTGTGATACAAATAAACTTGCTGCATAATAATTATCAAATGGCTCACTTACCCAAGTAGAGTTATTTTTAGTTATTAAACTTCCTTCACTTGTAGCACATATAATGGCATCTAACATATAAAGTAATGTTTTCCCACCATATTCTTTATTAGCTGTTAAATCAGTTAAAGGATTATAAGAATCCATCTCATTTTTAGTTAAAAATTGATGAAGATTAGCTCCTTCTGGTGGACGCATCATATTTTCATTTATAAATGAGCCAAAATGATTTTTAGCAGTTAAAGTTATACCATAACTATGTCCTTTTAAATTAGCAAGATTTATTAAATAATCAGATTCTGTTACTATTGTTGGTACATAGTTTACCTTACCACTAAATTTATAAGACCAATTTATTGGAGTGTTTTCATCAGCAACGCCATTATTTCTGCCAACAAATTTAACTCCTTTTAATTTACCTTCAGTACACATTTTTATCATATAGTCAGGGAATAATCGCGATACATCATATACTGTTATATTTTCAGGATTTACTTTTGCTTCTTCCACTAAAGATAAAAGTAACATTTTTAGTAATACTGGATTAGTATATGACATATTTGTTTCACCAGTTGTATCATCATCCATAACACCAGAACCATTTATATTAGCTTTAATAACTATTTTTTCATTATTTTTATATCCTACATTTCCTTTACCATGTTCTTTATTAAAATATGTAAATAATGAATTCCAACCGTCACTTGCATTATGTTCTCCACTTAAAGATATAACCCCATCATTTACCATTGCAAGAATCTTATCCTCGTCAAAATTATTAGTATTCCACCAATATCCATTGCCATCCCATGAAACTGATTTTTTGTCATGAATCCAGGAAACTCTACCAGGATTTACTCCAATTCCTTTTCCAAATGGTTCGTGATAAGGATATACACCATCATAAGTTCCATCATACCCATCAGGAATATCACTTTTAAATGATTTAACTTCTTTAAAATTATTAAACACAAGTACACCTCCTAGAATTATCATAAATATTACTACTAAATAAATTAATATTTTTTTCATAACTATTCTCTCTTTCAAATTGTAATTTATCTTTTTCTTTTCATAATATTTAGACTATATATTCCTAGTA
>CAYWED010000064.1:0-5921 GCA_964457135.1 uncultured Muribaculaceae bacterium | reverse complement strand
ACAACTAAATTCCCGTCTATATATAAAACGGGAATTTACTATGAGAATTCAGAATAAAAATGCAAAAAACAACTAGACATTGACAATACACAAAACTAAATTGTAAAATATTAATGAACACAAAACTTAGAAGAAAAATAATTTCCCTCGAAAAAAATCGGGGGGGGTTACTAACAAACCCTTCTAGTTTTTTTCTTGTATTTTGCGTTTTCACTAAAGCGAGGTGATAAGCGAAAAATTAATCTTTTACACCTAGTCACATCCATACTTTATGTTTAATAAAATAAGTGCTATAATAAAAACATGAAAAAAATATTAATAGTTATAATTGGATTATTCTTAAGCGTTGGTTGTACAAAACAAAATAATGAACTAGCAGTTTATAACTCCTACATTGATGAACTAAAAGGAGTAACCAATTCTTCCGAAAACATCCCATTTACTATTAATATTACAGTAAATAAACTGGACAATAATTATATAAGTTATACGAGCATAGTGGATAAAAACAACATAACGATGAATGATATTGAAGCGATACTTATTCACGACAAAGAAACAAATTCTATATTTCCAAGCTTAGGAATATTTGAACCTAAAATATCACTAAATAATGAGAGTGCAGAAAAAGGAATTA
Source organism: uncultured Muribaculaceae bacterium (assembly GCA_964457135.1). GTDB lineage: Bacteria > Bacillota_I > Bacilli_A > RF39 > UBA660 > MGBC139354. The sequence continues at coordinate 5,284 of CAYWED010000064.1, read as the reverse complement.
AACTTACCGGATATATGGAACCACTTAATCATATTACTTTCAAGTTTCTAATAAAATACAAAAATATTGATAACATAGAAGAAAAATACTATTACATTTACAATTATCGACAATAATTATACTTATTATTTGCTAACATAATACTGGTGAATAATATGTACAAAGTAAAAACATTTGATGAATCACACGAAAAAGACTTAGAAACAAAAGTAAATGCATTTCTAACAAGCATAGATGGTAAAAAAATAATAGATATAAAATATGAAGTGGCAGTTGGAATATTCTCAAGCGAGCAAATATATTGTTTCAGTGCTATGATAATATATATAGACTAAATTTTGCTGTTTAAAACTATTGACTTTCTCCCTAGGTTAAGGTTAATAATGTAACAAGAAGGAGTACAATATGAAAAAAAATTCTTTTGTAGAAGGAACATTTATAGCAACATTTGCAATACTACTAGTTAAAATCCTAGGAGTCTTATATGTTATTCCTTTTTATAGAATAATAGGTGAAAGTGGAGGAGCCCTATATTCCTATGCTTACAATGTTTATAGTTTGTTTTTAAACATTTCTACAGCAGGAATTCCTATAGCAATCAGTAAAATAATAACAGAATATAACACACTAGAAATGTATGAAGCAAAAGAACGAGCCTATAAATTAGGAAGAAATTTTATATTAATTGTTTCAGTAATAGCCTTCTTCTTATTATTCGTATTTGCTGAAGAGTTTGCAAGCCTTATATTAGGAGAAATAAGCGGAGGAAATACACTAAAAGATGTAGGATTTGTAATAAGGGCTGTTTCATTTTGCCTACTTATAATCCCATTCTTATCTGTATCAAAAGGTTACTTACAAGGACACAAATACATTACTCCTCCAAGTATTAGTCAAGTAATCGAGCAAGTAGTAAGAATAGCAGTAATACTATTTGGCTCTTATATAGTAATAAATGTTTTAAATAAAAGCGTTACTTTAGGAGTAGGTGTTTCTGTTTTTGGCGCTTTTGTTGGAGGACTAATAGCATTTCTATATATTAGATATAAAATATATAAAAACAAAAATTTATTTAAAAGTGTAGACGAAATTCCAAAAGAAAAAGTAACAAACAAAGAAATCATTAAAAAAATAGCAACCTATGCAGTACCACTAATCATAGTTACAATAGCAACTGACATATATAGTCTAACTGATATGTCCCTAGTAGTAAGAGCAAGTTACAAGTTAGGATACACAGCATCTGAAAGTGAAACGATAGCAAGTATAATATCCACATGGTGTCCAAAAATATGTATGATTATAAATGCAGTAGCAATAGGTTTGTCCACAAGCCTAATTCCACACATGGTAAGCAGTTTCACAAAAAAAGACATAGAAGGCTCGAACCAAAAGTTTAACCAGGCAATAAGCATAATAATAGTAACAACACTACCACTTGCAATAGGTTTGTCTTTCCTATCAACCCCAGTATATACGCTATTTTATGGAAAAAGCCTATATGGTAGTCTAATCTTAAGATACACGGCATTCTCAGCATTCTTTGCTAGCATATATTTAGTAATAAGTATGTCTTTACAAAGTCTAAATAAATTTAAAGTAGTTTATAAGAGTTCAATATCAGGATTCGTAACAAACGCTCTTCTAGATGTACCACTGATGTATCTATTCCATAAATTAGGACTTCACGCTTTCTACGGAGCAATACTAGCAACTATACTAGGGTACGTTGTATCTTACACAATATCAATGAGTCGACTAAAAAAAGAATTAAAATTCAACTATTTAGAAATAACAAAAAACATAAAAAGAGTTATGACACCTACAATATGTATGGTAATAGTATTATTTATTATAAGAATATTTGTACCATTAGATGCGAGTGGCCTACTAAAGAACTTACTAATTTGCTTACTTTATGCTTGTCTTGGAGGAATAACTTACATAGGAGTGTCTTATAAAACTGGACTATTAACAAATGTACTAGGTGAAGAATACATAAACAAAATATTGAAAAAATTAAAAATAAAGCGAGGTAAATAAAATGTTAAAAGTAAATCATGTAACAAAATATTATGGTGATTTCCTAGCAGTAGATGACTTAAACTTTGAAGTGAAAGAAGGCGAAATATTCGGCCTTCTAGGAATAAACGGTGCAGGAAAAACAACCACATTTAGAATGATAACAGGTCTTTTAGACAAAACAAAAGGTGAAATTACATTTAACGGCAAGAAAATCGACTACAATGTAACAGATGAAATTGGTTTTCTAACTGAAGAAAGAAGCTTACTTACAAAACTAACAGTCTTTGAACAAGCAAAATTTTATGGTGGACTTAAAGGTCTAACTGATGAAGAAATTGAAACTAGACTTGATTACCTATTAGAAAGACTAAAAGTAACTGAATACAAAAACAAAAAAATAAAAGAACTATCAAAAGGAAACTGTCAAAAAATACAATTCATAATGTCAATTATCAACAAACCAAAACTATTAATACTAGATGAACCGTTTTCAGGATTAGACCCTATCAACATAGAATTATTTAAAAGTCTAATTATGGAACTAAAAAGTGAAGGAACAAGCATTATATTCTCTTCTCACAGAATGGACCATGTAGAATTCTTCTGCGACTCACTTATAATACTAGTAAAAGGAAAAACAGTTTTAAGTGGTAACCTTAAACAAATAAAAAAAGATTATAGAAAGAAAAATATAATCTTAGAAGGTGATGTTAAAAAAGAAGAAATAGAGAAAATTAAAGGTGTGCTAAAAGTAGAAAAAAATAAAGATACATATACTATTAGCATAGAAAATGAAGATATAATAGAAAATGTATTCAAGTACATTACAACCAAAAAGAACATAACTAAATTTGTTGTAGAAGAACCTACACTAAATGAAATATTTATAGAGAAAGTAGGTGAGTCTTATGAGAAGTAAACTAAAATTACTTGTAAAAGATGGACTAAAAAAGAAATTAAACACAAAAACATTCAAAATAATAAATATAATCTTGCTTATTGCAATACCACTTCTATTAAACATTGATTCAGTAATAAAAGTATTTGGTGGAGACTTTGATGACCCTATAACAGCCTACATAATTGATGAAACTAACCTCTTTTATGAACCATTAAAAGAGACTTATGCATCTCTTACTGAAACTATGGGAACAATGGACGTAGAAATAGTAAAAGCAGAAAAAGATTATGAAACACTAAAACAAGAAATGCTTGATGATAAAACAAACGATATCATAATAAGAATAAATAAAGTAGATGGAAAATACTTAGCAAACTTAACATCATTCGAATATGTAGACGCCGTAGCGCTCGCTATGCTCACAAATTCTCTTAATAGTGTAAAATCAAACATGGCTTTACTAGAAAGTAATATAGATGTAAATGAACTACTTGAAATTAATGCTCCAATTGAAATAAACAGAGAGTATTTAAGTGATGAACTAGACGAAAACTACGAATTAATGAGTTACATAGGTAACCTAGTTATACCAGTATTTATAATGCCATTTTTCTTCTTACTCTTAATGGTAACTCAAATGATAGGTGCAGAAATAAATGAAGAAAAATCTTCAAAAAGCATGGAAATCATCATAACAAGTGTATCACCTAGAATTCATTTCATATCTAAAATGATAACATCTAACCTATATGCAATAGTACAAAGTATTTTATTTGTTGTTTATATAGTAATTGGATTATACTCAAGAACTCTAATTACAGGAACAAGCCTTGTAAGTAGTTTTGGAGAAAACATCGGAGGAATGCTCACAACATTTATAGAAAGTGGAATGCTAAGTGATATAGTTAAGTCAATTCCATGGATAATTATATTATTGTTATTAAGTTTTGTTGCATACTCACTTTTAGCAGGAATTCTTGCATCTATGACAACAAGTCAAGAAGACTATCAACAACTTCAAACTCCACTTATGTTCTTAATAATGATAGGATACTTTATTGCTATAATGGCTTCAACCTATGAAAAAAGTACATTTATAATAATTATATCTTTAATTCCATTCTTATCTTGCATAATAGCCCCTGTATTACTACTATTAGGTCAAATAGGTGTAATTGAAATACTTATTGCAATTGGGCTATTAATTTTAGTAATATTCATACTTTTAAAATACGGTTTAAGAATATACAAAGCAGGAATATTAAACTATAGTTCAGACAAACTTTGGAATAAAATGTTTAAGTCAATCAAAGGAGAAAAATAAAATTCTCCTTTCTATGTAAGTGTGGTGGAATAGGTAGACACGCACGCTTGAGGGGCGTGTGGCATAATGCCGTGAGAGTTCAAGTCTCTTCACTTACACCATTGACGAATCTGTTCGAACTATTCGAACTTTGATATATAGAATCAATCGAAAGATTGGTTTTTTTCTGTTTTTGGAAAGAAATCATAGGAAAGGTTGGTGTCTATGATTAATGTAATCAAAAAAGAAATTGATATGGAGGAATCTTTAAAAAAACGATTAGAGATTGTATGTGATTTTTGTAATACTACTCCAACTATTATAAATGGTAGTATTCGTAAGATTGATAAGACTAATTTAACCTATATCGAACCTCATAGAATAATTATCAACAATGTAATGTTTCTTGCTTTTAATTATTCCAATGAAATCTATATCAATAATTTAAGTAAGAAAATTAAAATATCAGAACTTGAAAACTACATAAAAACTATGAACTAACGCTTATTCCCTACAAATGAGTAATAGACAAAATAAGAAAAATGTTGTATTATGTAATTGATTTACAAAGACTTATTTTGAGAAGTAAAAGTATTAGTTTGTAGTACCTTTACTTCTCTTTTTTTGAAAAACTAAGAAAAGGGAGATGATAATTGATGTATGATGATGTAAAAAAGATTGCAGGACTCTATATTAGAGTTAGTACAGAAGATCAAGCCAGAGAGGGTTTTAGTTTACCAGAACAAGAAAAGCGTTTAAGGGCTATGTGTGAGTATAAAGGATATGAAATCTATAAAGTATATGAAGATGCTGGAATAAGTGCTAAAACAGGTAATAAACGCCCTGCATTTGATGAATTATTACAAGATATTAAAGATAAGAAATGTAATACGATTGTTGTATTAAAATTAGATAGATTAACTCGTTCAGTAGCTGATTGGGAGAAAATTTTAACATTCCTAGAAGAAAATGATGCTATTCTTTATTGTGCTAATGATGATATAAATACAACTAAAGCAAATGCTAAGATGATTTCAATAATACTTACTAAAGAT
>CAYWED010000063.1:0-6081 GCA_964457135.1 uncultured Muribaculaceae bacterium | reverse complement strand
TTGTTTTATTCAACGAAGTCAAATGTTTTTAGATGGAAATAAGAGAGTTGCTAATCTAGTAACAAATAAAGAAATGATAAGACTAGGTCAAGGAATAATTGCTGTTCCAGTGGAAGAAATAGGTACTTATTTTACAAAACTAGTAAATTACTACGAAACTGGAGACAATACTGATTTAAAGAATTGGCTTTATGAGACAAGTGTAGATGGTATTTAGTAAAAAAAATAATACTTTCATTAAACATTAATTGTTTTGAGTATAGTTTTTAATTGACTTTAAATATAAAGACAATATATTATTAAATAACGAGGTGTGGAAAATTGGAAAAATTTATATTAAGTGAAATGAAAAATCAGAATTTTTCTAAAGCAGTTAATGAGCTTTATTTGATAACTGACTATAATAAACTACAATATCCTGATTATTTTAAATGGTATTATCAAAAAAATATTCCTAGAATATTAGGAGGTATAGGTGATACGAATTTTTTTTAGATGGGTTTCAAATCGTAGGACTTGCAATGTTAAAGAAAGATGAAGGATAAATGATGAGTATCGTAAAAGAGGATATGCTAAATTAATATTAGAAGATGCATTTGAATATTTGGAAACTACTAAACCTTTTATAACAATACCTGAGAAGAGGTTAGATGAATTTAAGTCAATAATTGATGCATATGGTTGAGAGTGCTCTAGAATTTCCTATGATTATTATAGTCCTGAAGTGTTATTTAATGCTCCTAAGTTGGTAAAGAAATAATGTTATTAAAAAGAATGATAAAGAATTAAAAAACATAAAATGTATTGGTGACGAGAATGTTTAGTGTAAAAGATGCCATGTATGCGGCTTCTGTTTTAGGAATAACATTTAGTGAATATACTTTAGAAGAATTTTTAGATGGGATTAATATAGAACTTGAACATGGTACTGTTAATCCTCAGACTAATGTAACGAATGATAATTTGATTATAACTGCTAAGATAGCACTTGCTCATTTGAATGAATTTCCTAATTATTATAATAAAGAATACGGACTTAGAGAATTTGAGAGATTTTTACAGAGTAAGATTGTTAAGTGATTAGTATTTATTATTTTTTGATGTTTTGGGAATTTAATATTTCTATAAATTTTGTTACTGTAAATGATGGAACACTATCATTTTTTAAGGCATATCCAAGTGTAGTGTTAGGAATTTTTTGATTGGTTTTTATTCCGAATAGAGTTTTATTTAATTTATTTTCTATATATTCTTTTATGAGAATAGAAATGCCAAAGTCACTCTCAGTTAATGTTGTAAGTAGGCTATGGCTTATAACTTCCATTTTGGGTGTGCAAGATAAATTATTTTCTTTTAGAAAGTTATTAAAGTTTACTCTAGTAATTGATGGAGATTTTTGAACAAGTATATTTTCTTTTAATAAATCTTCTATTTTATATATTTTGTTTTTATATTTATTACTGCCTACAAATATACTGTGTAAGTCGGTAATTTTTTTATATTTTATATCATTTATTTTGTAGTTGGGAATAGCAGTTACTATTATATCTAAAGAGCCAACTCTTAATTCTTTAATTAAATTTTCAGTAAGATTATTAATTATATTTATTGTTATTTTAGGATATTTTTCATGAAATGTTTTTATATATGGTATTAATATATGTTCAGAAATAGTAGTAGTAGCTCCTATATTTAATATGCCTTCATCTAGATTTTTAAGAGATGCAAATTTGTTAGTACCATTTATAAAATAGTTCATTCCTTCTTTTATATAGTTAAATAATTCTTGTCCTTCATTTTTTAGTTTTACTCCTTTAGGTGTTCTTATAAATAATTTGCCACCTAACTCTTCTTCAAGGTTTTTAATTGATTTAGTGACTGCTGGTTGGCTGATTAATAGTTTTTCTGAGCCTTTACTTATGCTACCTGCTATAACTACTTCATAAAATACTTTATATAATTCAAAATTAACATTCATATAACCTCCGATTATATTAGATATAAACAATATATATTATGGTTATATCTAAAAAGCTAATATAATACAAGTGAAAGGAAGAGGTATATGGATAAAGATTTGTATTTAGAATTTAGAAAACTAAAAAAAGAGGAAGATAAAAGAAAAGAGACTCTTGATAAGATTAATAAATTACTTTCATATAAAAGTTATTTTAAGGAAGAAAAAAGTATGGAAGCTTTTGAGAAGATAAGTGAATATTATAATAAACTAGCAAGAAAAAGAAATTCCCAATATAGATGTAAGGAAATAGATTTACAGAATGCTTGTTCTCATGAGGTATTAATTCCAACTGGGTATGGATTCATGTGTGCTGTTTGTGGCCTAACTATGGGTGAAGAAAATATAAAAAACAGTATAGTGTTAAATACAAAAGAGCATTGGCTTGGTTTTGAACTAATAGACACTATTTGTAGTATTATAGATGATTTAGTGAGTCATGATAAAGATATTTTAGAAAATTTTGAGAGTGAATTTGAAAGAAGAATGGAAGAGTTAACTGATTTAACTATGGATAAAGGTGTGTTAAAAGAACTTAAGTTAAGGAGAGTGAAAAATGGAAAATAAAGATATAGTAGAGTTATTAGAGTACCAGAAAAAATTAGAGGAAAGTAAATATGCTGATAGAAATAGAAATGGTAGAGCAGATATTTTAGATTTAGAAATACCTCTAGTAGAAGAGTTAAAGGATGAATTAATTGTTTTAAAAGAAGAACTTGAGAAAATAAAGAAGAAAAAAATAAGCGCACGTGAATATGTTAAAAAGAAAAAAAGTATGGTAGATAACATTAAGTGTGAGCATCCTCTTATGTTTTCTCATAGAAACTTATTTGGAACTTCATATTCTTGCATTTTGTGTAATCAAAGTGTGGAGAATAGAAAAAAACAAACTGTATCTATAAAAAAAGATTTTTATGATGAAGATGGGGATTTTTATAAAAGATATAGTTTTGAAGAAATTTATAATATACTTATGCCTATACTTAATAATTTAAAAGAAGATGACGAAATTGACATGGCTAACATTTTTACTGAGCTTTTTAATAATAATATAATAGGAGAAGCAGAAATAAATGGAAAAGCATATAAAAAAATATATAAAATACTTATAGTATGTGGTTGTAATGAAATAAGTATAATGAAAGGTATTTCTTTAAAACATGAGTATTTAGATGTATTAGAAGTTTTAAACTATTTTCATTATTTATATAGAATAAGTACTGATTTAATAATAACTGAAGATTTACTTGAAAATAAAAATTGGTATGGACTTAGAGAATATAAAAGTTTGGAAGATTTATATAAACTTTTAGAAGAAGTGAAAAATGTAGAATATGGTTTAGTAATAGATATGACTAGTTTATTTGATTATGAAATTAGGAATGAAAAAATTAATATATTACCTGTGAGTTTAGATTTAGATAAAGTATTTCCTAATAGTTTAGTCCTTAAGTTAAATGATGGTATTAGTAAAGAAGAAATGTTAGATATTTTAAGTAATAAGTTAGAAAGTAGTGAAGGTTACAGTTATGATTTAAGAAAGGTTTTATTAAAGAGATGAGCTTATGAATAAAGAATTAAAAAGTAGAGTAGATAAGATGTTTAAAATGACTAAAGCAAAGTTTATTTCTTCTAGAATTTTGTGTAAAGGAAAATTTATTGATTTGTTTGAAGATAAATATTTACTTCCTAATAAGATAGTTATGAATAGAGAAAGAATTGTTAAGAATGATGGAAAAAGTGCTGTTATAGTTATTGCTAAAACTACTTATAACAAGTATATTTTAGTTTCTCAAAATAGAGTAAAAGGTATTGTAACATTAGAGTTTCCATCTGGATATGTAGAAACTGATGAAAAAGTGAGTGAGGCTGCTAAAAGAGAATTGTTAGAAGAAACTGGTTATACTTCTTCAAATATTGAAGTAATTGATAAATGTTATAATTCTCTTTCTATTGATGGAACAATTATTTATATAGTTTTGATGAGAGAGGCGATAAAAATTGATAATCAGCATTTAGGAAAGTATGAATATATTAATGTAGAAACTTTTGATTTTAAAGAATTGGAAGAGTTGATAGAATATAATTATATAAATGGAATTGGTAATAAGTTAGCATTTTATGAGTTAAAGAATATAGTTAATAATGTGTAAAATTTTTGATGTTTTCTTGACTCCATAATCTTTCTATATTATATTTTATGATAGAAGGGTAGAGAGATATGGAGATAGATAAAGAAAATGTAAGAGGACTTGAATATGTGATTCCTTATGGAGATAAGAAAAAATTAGGTGAAATGCTCAATGAGTTAAAACCTAATCAAGCTATGATTATTAATTATGATATGGCTGTTAAGAATAGTGTGGGTGTTGAACCAGTTGTTAGAGAAGTAAAGTTAGAAAAGTTTGAAATTAAGAATTTAAAAACAAAGTTAATTAGTTTGTTTTTTGTGGCAGTTATGGGTGTCTCTGGCATAGCAATTACTAACCATATAAATAAGCCTAGTATGAATGATGTATCATATCTTATAGGTGCTAGTGTTTTAGAGAATACAACTTCTTTGGAAAAATTAGGGCTAGATAGTGAACATGCATCGATTGCTATGCAAAATGCAGCTATTGGAGAAAATGGAGTATTTTATTATCATGATGCGATTGCAAAAGATTTACTTAAAGTTGATGAATCTTTATTTGATTATGCTTTGTGTACTGTTTGTAATGATTTTGGAAATAATATAGATAATAAAGTTGGTATTGGTGAAAGAAGTAATATAAATGCAGTTATTTATTATTTAAAAGAATATTCTAGTAATCCTGAAAGTGATTTGTTTAATGAAAAAATAGCTAATCTTTTTAGTGATGTGAATACTTTTAATGATTTTTTAGTTAAGAGAGGTTTTGTAGATAAAGATGGAGGAGCATCACTTGAAGCTTTTAGAGAAGCGTGTGATAAAAATACTCTAAGTATTTATGATATGTTACAAGTAGAGCAAAATAGTAGAGGTGTTGGTAAATAATGGAAATGAATACAACAGTTATTAATAATAAAACTTATATTGAAATAGATAAGATTACTATTAAAAATCAAGAATATGTTTATTTAATGAATAAAGAAAACAATGAAGATTTTTTTATAAGAAAGTTAGCAGTTAGAGATGGAAAAGTTTATTATGATGGACTAGAAGACAAGAATGAATTTGATACAGCTATGATGTATTTTGTTAAGAAACATGAAAATATGTTAGATGAAGAAATGGAAGATGAGTAGTCTTTCTTTTTTTATATGTCTTCATCAAATAATGTTGATAATGGTAAATTTAATGCATCAGCAATTTTACCTGCTGTTTTTATTGTAAAATGTTTTTTCATTTTTGGACTTTCAATAGCGCCTATATTACATCTAGACATTTTAATTGATTCTGATAGTTCATCTTGTGTTATTCCTAAAGCACGTCTATATCTTCTAAAGTTTTTTCTAAATATTTCGTAGTAATAATCGTTACTGTGAATAACTTTTTTTCTTTTAATTTTTACTATGTTGTTAGTTTCATCAAATAATAATTTAATTGGGATGTTTAAGTTATCTGCTATTCTTCCTGCCATTTCTAAAGATAATTTTCTATTATTTGCATTTCTTTCGATATCAGTTATATAACTTTGAGTACTTTCTATTAAGTCTGCTAGTTGTTCTTGAGTTAATTCTTTAAAATTTCTATATTTTAGTACATTTTTACCAATAATTTTATAGTAATAATCTTCATTGTGAAAATTTATTTCTTTTGTCATGTTTGTCACCATTTATATTATCACAAATAAATAAATAACGTTTTACATATTTTCGAATTATAAAATACCTATTGATAGAATACAAAAATATGATATAATATTGATATATATTATTAGAATACAAAAAAAATAATACTAGATATCAAATATGAAAGAAGTGTTTAAAAATGAAAAATAAAAAGTTATTTAAAGATTTTATAAAAAGAAAATTAAGGACAAAAAAGGGAATAACTTGTCTTACACTAATATTAACAACATTAGTATTAGGGTTATCATATG
>CAYWED010000062.1:0-6206 GCA_964457135.1 uncultured Muribaculaceae bacterium | reverse complement strand
CATAAATTTAAAAATTGAAAGAAAATCGTGTCTAAAAACTTGACATAAATCCAATAATTATTTGTTGATATATATTCTAAAAGTAATGGAAAGCTCTTTTCTAAAAGTAATGGAAACTTATTTTTAAAAGTGTCCATTACTTTTAGAAGTAAGAAAAATTTTGATTTTGGAACTTTAGATTACCATAAGAAAAGCGTTTTTGAAAGTGATGTTTATAAATCGTGTAATCTACTTTATGCTCCAGATTTACAATATGTAATTAATCGAGAACTCAGTGTGAGTAAAAAAAAGAGAACAAATAGTGGATTTAATATCTAAGTTGATGTTTGACTATTCTCATAAAAATGATTTAAACATTAGAAAGTTTATAGCAAATGTTGCTGAAATAGTTGTTGCTTATAGAAAATTATCAGATTATGTTTATAGAATTATTTATGAAACTTTTTCTAGAGATTCTAATGCTAAATATGGAAATAAAAGAATAGTAGTATTTGATAATTATTTGAAAACTTTAAATGATAAAGCTAAAAAATTTGATTTAAGTGACAGTGAATATAAGTATTATATTTATTCTAAGCTTTTATCCACTTTAGTTCATGAAATAGAACATGCTGAACAGTTAAGACTTAGAGAAATAGAAAATGAAGATATAAAAACTTTATTAATAAAAACTTGTAATATGCCAAAAGATAAAGTGTTTTCTGATATAGATGCTGTTATTTCACGAAATCACTTTTTAGATATAATAGGTGACATTGAATTTAAATTAAAAATGTTTTTAAGTGATATAAAACTAAATAAGATTGACAAAATTTATGATAAATATTGGTTACTTTCTCCTACAGAAAGAATGGCAAATTTAGTTGGTAATTCTTTTAGTTTAGAAGTATTAGAAAATTTAAGTAAGACTATTAATCTTGATAATTTAAAAGAGATTATGATGGGTGTTATTAATTCACATTGCTTAGATGTTTATGAAATTAGTGCTAGACCATCTCAATATTATTTTGACAAATTTAATATATCTTGTTCTTGGTTAATCGAGGCAGATAAAAGTTTAAGTTTAGAAGAGAGATTATATTATGGGTTAGAGCTTTCAGAAGATGAATTAGATATGTTTAAGAATGATAGAAGTAAAGTATTAAGTGTAGTCAATAAGTTATCTAGATTTTAGAAATTTATTGACTTAATTAACTAAGAAATATAAAATTTAAGTAGGTGGTGCAAATGCAAATAGTTTCTACTTATGTTTTATATTTTTTTATTTATGCATTTTTAGGATGGTTACTTGAGGTTATTTGTAAGTTTGTAGAATATAAAAGATTTATAAATAGAGGTTTTTTAGTTGGGCCTATATGCCCTATATATGGGTTTGGAGTTTTAGGAATTATTTTATTAATAGGAAAGAATACAAGTGATGTATTAGCAGTATTTTTAAAGTCTATTTTGATATGTTCTATTTTAGAGTATTTTACTTCTTATATTATGGAAAAATTATTTAAGGCTAGATGGTGGGATTATTCAAAAAGAAAATATAATATAAATGGGCGTATATGTTTGGAAACAATGATACCTTTTGGAGTACTTGGGGTAGGAATAATTTATTTACTTCATCCAACTATAGTTAAATTTGTTGGTTTGTTTGGTTCAACTTTAAAACTTGTATGTGCTATTATTTTATGTGTGATTTTTATAGTTGATTTAGTGTTCTCTTATAATGTAATGAATAAGATTAAAAAAGAAATAAAAAATCATAATCAGGATAACACAGAATTAATTAAGGAAAAAGTAATAGAGTGGCTTAATAATAATTCCACCCTTTATCGTCATGTAAAAAATGCTTATCCTAAATTTAAAATTAGTAAGAGGCTGAAATGAAAAATATAATAAATTATGTAGAAAAATATGGTAGTGTAACTTTTAAAGAAAAATGTTTTGGAGAGGTAGATAATTTAGTTTTTTCATTTCTTACGTATTTAAATTTAGAAAGTGGGAAAACTTTAGGAGAAGCAGGCAAAATATATTTAGAAAAGAATAATTATAATAAAATAAGAAAAATAGGTATAGCACAAAAAGAAGCATATAAGTTACTTTTAAAAATAGTTGATAGTAAAAGATATAAAGATATTATGTTAAGAAACAGGATTTATAAATCAAGTGAGGAAATGCAGTTTAGTGCTGTTACTTTTGAGATAAGTAAGAATCTTTCATTTATAGCTTTTGAAGGTACTGACGAGTTAATAAGTGGATGGAAGGAAGACTTTTTTATGACTTCTATTTTTCCTATACCATCACAAGTTGAGGCTATAAAATATGTTAATAAGCAAGTAAAAATATTTGGACCTAATATAATAATTGGAGGGCATTCTAAAGGAGGAAATCTTGCTTTGGTTTCTTCTATGTATATGAGATTTTTTAAGAAGTTTAAAGTAAAAAAAGTATATAATAATGATGGGCCTGGACTTAGAAAGAGTGAATTTAATAGTAGAAAGTTTAAAAGATTAAAAAGAAAGTATGAACATATTATTCCAAATAATAGTGTTATAGGACTGATACTTAATAATGCTCAAACTAGGGTTATTAAATCAAATAAAAAAACAATTTTATGCCATGATATGTCTACTTGGGAGATAGAAGATGATAAATTAGTACCAAGCTTATTAGAAGATAAAGCAATAGAATTTGGGAAAAATTTTCTCGCGTTTTTTGAAAAACATAGTTATGAAGAACTTACTAAAGTTACTATAAATCTTTTCAAAATATTAGAGGATGAAAAGATTGATGATACAACTAAGTTACTTAAGATAACAAATTTAATAAAGGTTGGACATAAATTTAAACATTTAGATAATGAAACTAAAAATACTATAATTGAATTAATAAGATATATGTATAAATTTAATATTGGTAGATAATAATTAAGGAGTGAGGCATGATAAAATTTGAATGGGATTTAACTGATTTATTTAATAATGATGAAGAAGTTCAACAAAGTATGAGTGATATAAAGAAAAAATTAGTCGAATTAGATAAATATAGAAGTCAAGAGTTAACAAGTGAGTTATTATTAAAATTATTAGACAAATTAACTCTTATAAAAGAACTATCTAATAATGTACTTGTTTATTCTTCTTTAAAGTATTATAAAGATGTTAAAAATAAAGAATGTGAAGGATTAAAAAGTGAGGTTGAAAAATTTAATAATGAAGTAAGTACTGCTTTGAAGTTTATTGATTTAAAGATTTTAGAATTAGGGAAAGATAAAGTACAAAAATATATTAAAGAAAATTCTAAACTTAATAAGTATGAACTTTATTTAGATAATATATTTAGATTAAATAGAAATGTTAGTGAAGATGTTATTTTAAAAGTTAAAGAAAATAATAATAAAATAAATGAAGAGTTAATGACTTATAATAATTTACTATCTAAAATTAAATATGGAAGTATAAAAATAGATGAAGAAGAAAAAGAAATTACTGGATTAAATTTGGGTAAATATTTGTGTTCTGATGATAGAAGTGTAAGAAAGCAAGTATTTCATCTTTTAAATAGTGCTTATAAAGAACAAGAGGATAGTTTTGGAACAGTTTTAAATAATTTATATGGACTTAGAATTACAAATGCTCGTTTAGAAGGTTATTCTTCAGTTTTAGAGCAATCGTTATTTCAAGAAAATATTGATTCTAATATTGTTGATGCTTTAATAGATGTAGTCAATTCTAATTTGCCTGTGATACAAGAGTATTTAAAAATTAAGACAAATGTTTCAGGTATAGAAGATGCTCATTTATATGACTTTAATAATTCTATTGTTAAGGACGTGAACACCACTTATACACTAGAAGAAGCAGTTGATATAATAAAGGCAGCATTAAAACCTTTAGGAAGTAAATATTTAGAAGTAGTAGAGAAACTTTTAAACGCTCATATAGATGCAATTCCAAATGAGAATAGACA
The DNA here is from genome assembly GCA_964457135.1 of uncultured Muribaculaceae bacterium. Lineage (GTDB taxonomy): Bacteria > Bacillota_I > Bacilli_A > RF39 > UBA660 > MGBC139354. The sequence goes on along the minus strand of CAYWED010000062.1, from coordinate 2,246 downwards.
TCAAACTATTACTTTTTCATGGCATACTTATTCTTTTTTGAATTTTAAAGGAGGATATGTTGACTTAAAAAATCTTATTCATGAACTAGGACATATAGTTAATTATTATCTTTCTAAAGAAGAGCAAATATATTTATATGAAGATAGTAGTGTATTTGTTGGAGAAATTGCTTCTTTAGTTAATGAAATTCTTTTAAATAGATATTTGTATGAAAATGCAACTACAACTATGGAAAAGATGTTTTATTTAAGTAAGAATATCGAGAATTTTTTTACTACTGTATATAAACAAACTATGTACACAGAGTTTCAAAAAGAGTTATTTGATATTAGAGAAAATATGGAATTAACAACTGGTGAGATAGGGAATAAATATAAAGAAATAATTAGTAAGTATTATGGAGAAAATGTAATAATTGATGATGAAATAGATATAGAATGGGCAAGGCTTGGACATATATTTAGATGGTCATTTTATAATTATAAATATGCTACAGGGCTTTTGATGGCAAGTGCTACTGCATCAGCACTGTTAGATGAAAAAACTCTTAGTACAAGTGATTATATGAAATTTTTATCATCAGGAAGTAGTCAATATTCTTTAGATTTAATTAAGATTTTAAATATAGATTTAACTAATAAAGATATTATAGATAATGGATTTAGAATTTTAGAAAAAGACGTAGCATTATTAAATAAGGTTTTATAGAAGAAAAATTAAAATTTAGGTAATTATTGTACACAATATTAATTGATTGTTTTGGAGTGGTAAAATGAATTATAAGAAAGAATATAAAAAAATATTTAGCGTCATCAGTATTAGATACTGCAAATAATAAGATGGTGAGTAATTCTTTTATATCTGCATTTGCAATTTATTTAGGATTAACTGACTTTGCAATAGGAATATATACTTTATTAGATACAATGACAAATGTTATTCAAGTTTTTGCTGCACCTTTATTTTCAAAAATAGGTCAATCAAAGAAAGTGGTATTGATAAATTATTCAATATATAGAATTTCATCTATTTGTTTTGCTTTTATTCCTTTTGTTTCGAACGATTTATCTATAAGAACACTTTTGTTTTTTATATTTGCTTCAATTTATGCAATTACTGGAGAGATGGGTTATATAACTTTTGTTAATTGGAGAATGACTTTAATCAAGAAAGAAGATAGAACGACTTTTGCTTCAACGAGAAATATATGGAAAAATACAGTAGTATTAGTATTTAGTTTGGTTATGGGTGTAGTTCTTGATAGATTTACATCTTCTGGATATAAATTATATGGATTTATGATATTATTTGTAGTAGTGTTTATTATTGCATTTATAGATATAACTTTAAGAATTAATACTTATAAACCAGAGATAATACAAGAAAAGATAAGTATAAAAGATAATATAGTAAAACCTGCAAAAGATAAGACTTTCAGAAGTGTTTTAGTAACTTGTGGGTTGAATAGATTTGCTTATGGTATAGGAACAATGTATTTAAATGTTTTTTTATTAAGATATTTAAAAATAAGTTATATGTATTATAGTATTTTAAATGTTATATTGAATTTGTCAGATGCACTTTCTAGTAAATTTTGGGGTAATAAATCTAAAGAAAGAAAATGGGAAAAAGTAATTTTACCAATGTCTATAATATTTATTGTTGCATTTACTATTCTATTTTCATTTAGTAATAGTTATTTAATTTACCTATTACCAATTGTTTATATGCTTCTAGGATTTGGTAGTGCTTCATATGAGATGTATGATCATATTGCAATATACGAAAATTCTAAGGATAAAATGCAAACATCATATGTTACATTTGAACGATTTATTGAAGGTATAGTAACTATGTTTTTACCAATTTTATCTTATACAATTTTTTCGGAAAGCGATAATGTTATAAAAATAACTTTTGCATTATCAATAATGACTTATATATTTTTGTTTATATATTTTAAAATGAAAAATAAAAAGATACTTAGTAGGTGATATTTATATCATCAAGATTCGTTAGATTTAATTAAGATTCTAATATTAAATAAGGTTTTACAAAAGAAAAATTAATATTTTGGCAATTTATTTTGCCTTTTTTTCTTTTTTTATTTTTGTTATAATAAGTGTGGTGGAATAAATGAATTATGAGACAATCGCTAATGTAATTAAAAAGATTAGAAAAGATAATAATTTGGTGTTAGAATAGATATATAGACACGAAAATCTTTCCAAATGGTATAATAGAT
>CAYWED010000061.1:0-6213 GCA_964457135.1 uncultured Muribaculaceae bacterium | reverse complement strand
TTAATACTCCCATTGATGAACTTACTGATTTTATTTCTAAAGCTGGGAAAAATCGTTTTAAAAACCCGAGTGATAATGCTAACAAGTTAGCTAAAGCTGCAAGAGCTTCTTATCGATTAGATTCTATATCTTACGATAGTATTAATGTTGCTATTGCATCTTCTATTTCTATCATCAAGTGTCTTGAAAAAGAAATCAAAACTCTTGATAAAGCTATACTTGAAACTGTTTAATGGTCTTGCTCCTGATGCTTTCAATATTCTTAAATCCATTCATGGCATTGGTCAAGTTTATGCTGCAGGCATTCTTGCTGAAATTGGTTCTATTGATTTCTTTGATAATGATGGTAGTCTTGCTAAGTATGCTGGTCTTTATTGGAATCGTTCTCAATCAGGTAATACTGAAAAAGAGGATAAGAAGTTTTCAAGACATTCCAACAAGTACTTACGATATTATATCATTGAGGCAACAGAGAGTTGTCTCAAGTTTGGTTTCTCTTTTATTGCTGATTACTATCATAAAAAGCATGATGAGGTTACCAAACACCAACATAAACGCGCACTCGTTTTATCTGGCAGAAAGTTGATTAGGTTGATTGATGGATTACTACGAAAGAATCAACTCTATCAACCGATTGAATAACAAGATGTAATTATTATTTACTTATTCACTTGAAGTTTGCAGCTTATGCACACAGTTTTAAGTATGACTTGACATTTATTTGATAAAGCAGAAAGTTCTAATAAAACTGCTGAAAAACATTTCCAAGAAATTTTAAATTTTATCTTGACATATTACCAGATGTTTTTCTATATCTATTTCTAGACATATAATGATTTGAGATAATATTTCATCTATATCACATATTCTATTTATATTTACTTGTAATTTTTTATCATAATTTTCATTTTCTAAATTTTTTAAATATTTAAATACTTTATTTGATTTATTATCAGCTCTTTTTAATTGATTTAAATAATAATTTATTTTTTTGTTCATTTTTAAAATCCTTTCTATTTTATAAATTTATCTAATAGTTCTAAATTCTTTTTAGCTAAATCATTTATGTCATCATTATCTTTGTATTTAATAGAACAAGATAAACCTTCTTTATAATGTTCTTCATTATAATTAAATTTTTTATTAGAAATATCGTGTGAAGCAATTAAATCTTTGTTATAATATATTAAAAGTTTATTATCAACTTCATTTAATTTTACTGTTTGATTAATATACTTTTTGGGTACAGAATACTGAGAGCCTTTATAATATACAAGTAGTGTATTAGATACTTTAGCTGGAATCATAGTATCTAAAAAATTATTTATTATTTGCTTATTTGGTAAAGGCTTTAGGTATTCTTTTTCTATTCTAAATAAACTAATTGGAGTCATATTAGTAGTTTGATTGACTTCAAGATTTATTTGTTTATTTAATTTTTTTACAATATTTATTAATTCTTGTTCTGTCTCAAATTCATTTTGGTATGGATATAACCAATTCATAAACCTGTTGCATGATTCATCTTTACCTTTTGTTTCAGGACTATGTGGTTTACATTTTTTAGGTATAAAATTCATATCTTTTGAAAATGCTTTAAACTCCTTTGTAAATTCTTTTTCAGAAAAATTAATAATTGAAGACATATTATCTGTTAAGCATTCTTCAGGAATGCCATTAATCATTTCAAAAGATTTAATCAAACATCTTTCAACAGATTCTAAAGTCATAAATTTACTATATATAAATGTATGAAATCTAGAAGCACCTAAAGTAGTTGAAAATATATAGAATTCAAATATTTCATTATTCTTATTTTTTAATCTAATAGGCCCTTCCCAATCAAAATTGAAAGTTGTTTTCCATATTCAGTTTCAAATCTTACATGTACATCTACATTTTTAGGCATTAGTTCATCATAATGTTTTAGAGTATATTTTCTAAAGTTAGAATATGAGCCAATATTACTATCTACATTCATAACTATAAACATATAAACAGCTTTTTTATTACTTCCTGGTATTTCTAATTTTTCTTTAATCAAATCTTTGTATTTATCTAATACAGAGATTTTTTTCTTCTTTTCTTTTTCACTAGTTAAACCCAAATATTGTTTTTTGATAGTTCTCCAATCAATGCCATATATTCTAGATAATTCAGAAAAATTAGGTTTTATATTTTCTGTTTTCAAGCATAACAGTTCTCCTTTCAAATTTCTCATTTGTCACCTCCATTCTAGAATAGAGTATAACAAAAAAGAATGATTTTTTAAGGTGTATTCCATGTACAATTTTGTACATAGTAATATTCCTCTTTTTGTACATTCTTATAGTATCATTAACAATATTTTAAGTTTTCTTCACTTATACATTCTGCTGGTACATATTTTATATCGATTTGTACTCTTTCTCCTGGCTCCGTCGGCTGGATGTATTTCTGGACTTTTTTATTCTTCTTTAGTTTTCTTTTCTTTATATTCCTAACTTTCTCATCTCTTGATAAAGTCCAGTAATACTTCTAGCATATCCTCTTCCTTTTAACTTTACTCAAAACACAACTAAACCTGTATCTTTATTTTTATTGTACATATCTCTTATTAACTTTATTTCTTCTTTTGTATGTTGATTTGGATGATTATGTGGTTTAGTTGTTATATTGGCTAGTGAACGAATACTTCCATCATATCTCTTTAACCATCGATACACATATTGACGGTTGACTCTAAATTTTCTTGCTGTCTTTGTCACACCTTCCTTCTTTGCTAGTTTTACCATTGATTGTCGCCATTTCATTTCTTCTGTGATTGTTTGCATAGATTTATCATTCCTCCTTATCAGGTTTGACAAACTTACACTGTGCGTTTATTCCCTTTTTACTAACAAATTAGTTCTAGTCTTTATTCTATCATTTTTCTTCTTATTAGATTGTTTAATTTGTTATACTTCTATTATAAACGCACACACTTAAGGCTCTTAACTATCTCTAACAAAAAAGAAACCCTAAAGTTTCCTTATATCTAGTATTTCACTAATAGGAATACTTATATTATCTATTGTAAGTAAACTATCATTATTTCTAGCAATTAAAGTATATTCCTTATCCCCCTCACTAGTAGTTATAATAGCCCTAGCTTTATATACAAAATTATCACTATTAAATAAATCATTTATTTTCTTTCTAATCATAATTAAACGAATATTAGGGTTAGACAAATTATCTTCTACTCTTCCACCATTTGCTTCTTTAGAATAATACATTTCTTTATTATTTCTTATAACTCCAGTATTTCTATTTGCAAAAACATTAGGTAATCTCTTATTCATATTTAGCACCTCTAATAAATAATATGTTAAACACTAAAATTTAGAAATAACTTTTCCTATTATTACCATTTGACTACACAAACATGAGTATGCTATACTTATAACGAACAAAGGTAGGTGTTTCTATGGAAGAAAGAAATATATTATGTATAGACTTAAAAAGTTTCTTTGCTTCATGTGAATGTATAGAAAGAGGCTTAAATCCATTTACTACTCCTCTAATTGTAGCAGACCCATCTCGTGGGTGTGGTGCAATTACTCTAGCAGTAACACCATACTTAAAAGAAAAAGGTGTCCCATCCCGTGGAAGAGTTTACGAAATACCCAAGCACTTAAAGTACATAATTGCAAAACCTAGAATGAGTTTATATGTAAAAAAAAGTAAAGAAGTAATAAATATCTTTCTAGATTTTGTATCTCCGGAAGATATGCATGTCTACTCGATTGACGAAGCATTCCTAGATGTAACCGACTATCTTAAATTATACAAAATGGATGACGTTACCCTTGCAAAAACAATAATGAACAAAATAACTGAAAAAACAGGATTAACTGCCACGTGTGGAATAGGTCCTAACTTACTACTTGCAAAAGTAGCACTCGACACAGAATCAAAACACAGTCCAGATTTTCTAGCAAAATGGACTTACGATGACGTTAAAACTAAACTATGGAATATAGAACCCTTAACTGAAATGTGGGGAATAGGCCAAAAAACAATGAAAAAACTTAATAACTTAGGAATTAAAAAAGTAGGAGATATAAATAAATACACAAAAGATTTCTACAAAAAAAGATTTGGTATTCTTGGTGAAGAACTATGGTTACACGCTAATGGAATAGATACAAGTAACATTAAAAATGAAAATATTGAGGCAAAAAACAAAAGTTACGGCCTAAGTCAAGTATTATATAAAGACTATAATTTATTAAATACACCACTAATAATAAGAGAAATGTGTAATCGCTTAGCTAAAAGACTTAGAGACAATAAAAAGAAATGTGGACTTATAAGTTTTGGAATTAGTTACTCACATACTGTAGGAGGCGGATTCCATCACTCTAGAAAATTAAGTGAAACTACTAACAGTGAAGAAAAAATATATGAAGCGTGCATTACTATATTTGATAATTTTGTAAGTGATCTTCCAATAAGAAAAATAAGTATCTCTCTAGGAAAATTAGAAGATAACAACTACACCCAACTAAATATCTTTGAAAATAGTGAATTTATTGAAAATAATAACAAAATAAACGAAACAATTGATAAAATCACTAACAAATTTGGTGATAACTCAATTCTAAAAGCATCAAGCCTAACTGCTGATAGCACTATCAAAAAAAGAAATAATACGTTAGGTGGACATAATAAATATTAAGGTAAGTCTATGCGTGGAATGATAAAATGGAAACCCTTCAATAGTTTACTTAATTCCAAAGATATAAAAGAGATTATTAACAAAAGAAATCTAATACAAAAACCAAATATAATGGAAGACCAAATAAACAAAATTAACTTTATTTTACTAGAATCCATAAATAAAAATCTAACTATACAAATTAAATATTTTCACCTAGGAACACTAAAAAACATAACTGGAAAACTTGAAAATATAAACCAAATTGAAAAATATATTCTAATTAATAAAACTAGAATATATTTTAAAGACTTAATAAATATAGAAATACTATAATAAATTTTTATTAATAATCATACTCTCATAATAATCTATCAAATCAGAGTCTTGCTTAAAAATTGTATCTATGTCATATTTCTTAACTACTTTATGTCCTAACTTTGAAAATGATTGAGGACTACCTATAACTACTAAAGATGTATCAATACATATAAGTTTTCCAAATAACTCAGCCTCTAAATACCAGTGTCCTCCATAACTAGAACCTGCTGTTCCAATTAAAGCTTCATTTATACATTCCACTGCTTCACTGTAAATTCCTAACTTATCAAGTAAAAACACCATTTCAATTACACAAGTCTTACAACGTCCTTCATTTAAATTAAGATGAAATAAATCTTTTAACGCATAAGGTTCATTATTAATCTTAATAGAAGTCCTATCTCTAAGTATAATATTCCATAACTCACTAGGATACTCTTCTATCTCTCCATTTTTCATTAAACTATCAAAAGTTTCTTTAAATTTCTTATTACTATTAATTAAATCTTCTCTAAACTTATTCATAACATAAGTATAACACGAAAAAGAAATTAATCAAAACTTCTAGGCATTAAACTTCTCTTAAAATCTTCACCTTCTCTAGAATTTAAAAACTCTTCATACTCTTTTTCATTTTCTAGAACTTTCTTATAATACTTTTCTTTATTAACTATTTGAAAAGTTTCTCCACTCCCTATTACTAAACATTCTCTTTTAAATGATAACTTTTCATAAAAAATATCCGGAATAACTAATCTTCTTTGTTTATCAGTAGAAACCTCTATAGAATGAGATTTTATATATAACAAAATTAAATTTTTCTTTTCTTCTGGTATAATAGCCCCTTTTATCGGAGAATCTAATGTCCAATTTTCTTTTTTTGCTACAACTAAAGTATCTTCATCTATAAACGTTAACATAAAACTTTCACTTGGACACTTAAACATAGAAGGAATAATTAATCTTCTAGAATTATCAATTTTACAACTAGCCTCTCCTAAATACATAAGCCACCCCCAAAAATTTCTATAATATTGTATCATATAGTGCACCATTTGTCAAAAATAACAACAAAATATTAAAATGATATTGACTTAACATCAAAAATTATGATACACTTTTTTTGCTTGATTAATTCAAGTGCCTACCGTGGGGAATTAGCTCAGTTGGCTAGAGCACCTGCCTTGCACGCAGGGGGTCGCGGGTTCAAG
>CAYWED010000060.1:0-6474 GCA_964457135.1 uncultured Muribaculaceae bacterium | reverse complement strand
ATATTATTATATCATCTATTCGAAATTTCGTGTCTATATATCTATACTAACACCAAAGCTACCGAATTTATTAGTGAAAAAACAAATGAAATACCAACTTGTCCCGAATTGTTAAAAAGAATTAATGTTAAAAGAAATATAATAGTATTTGATGCGTTAAATACTCAAAAAGAAACAATAGAATATATAGTTGATAATGAGGGATATTATGTTGCTCCAATAAAAGGAAACCATAAAATTTTATATGAAGAGCTATGTGATTATTTTAATGATGAAGAATTTCTTAATAGAGTAAAAAAAGAAAACTATATAAAAAATATAGAGAAAAGAAATGGAGAAGCAGAAATAAGAGAATATGGTTTTACAAATGATACAGATTGGATATACAACAAGTTAGAATGGTTAGGGTTAAAATCAGTAGGATTTGCTAGGAGAACATATAGAAATGCAGAAGGTAAAACAGTAAATGATATACGTTTTTACATATCAAATTTAGATGTAAGTTACATTAATATTATTGGAGTAATAATAAGGAGTGAATGGAAGATAGAAAATAACCTACATTACTTTTTAGACACAGTATTTGGAGAGGATAATAATACAGCATTTGTAAAGAATACACAAAAGAATTTAAATATTATCAGGAAATTTGCATTGGCATTATTAGAAAATTACAAAAAAGAAAGTAAATTAAGTATGAATTCAATTCGCTTTCTTATAAACACTAACTTTGAGCAAGAAATCAGTAAAATTTTAACTGTATAGTCATTTTTTACGATTTTATGATTTTATCCTGAAAAAGCAAATTAATGACAATCACATAAAAACAAAAATTTTTCGTACTAAAAAGAAAATGATATACCCGCACTGGTAATTCAGCACGACTACGTCACTAATAAAGCTTTATTATATATATACATATAGAAGTCAACATTCTATTCTTGATTTTACTTATCTAAAATAATATAATTTAAATATGGAGGTTCACAAATGGAAAAAATAGTTATTAATAAAGACGCGTGTATTGGTTGTGGATTATGTGTTCATAGCCATCCTGAATATCTTGTTTTTGATGAAATGGGACAAGCAGACCCAGTAGGAAAAGAAGTAACACCTACTGACAAACCAAGTATCTTAGAAACTATCGAACATTGCCCTACTGAAGCAATTAGAATTGAAGACGTAAGAGATACAAATGTAAATGAAGAATCAAAAATGGCAGCATAAAACCCTTAGAACAATATCTAAAGGTTTTTTTATTTTAAACTATATAATTGCTTAACTTCTTTAACACTAAGACTCCTATATTCTCCTGACTTTAAGTTACCTAAATCTAAAAATGCATATCTTTCTCTTTTTAACTTAACAACATCATACTCTAAAGTCTTAAACATATCTTTAACTTGATGATTTCTTCCCTCAGTAATAATTACTCTAACATAACTAGAATCAGTCGCTTTATCATATTTTTTTAACTTAAAAAATGCTTTCTTAGTCTTAACACCATTAAGTAAAATTCCATTACTTAATTTAACTGCATCTTCTTTAGAAAAAAAGCCCTTAACTTTAGCAACATACTCTTTTTCTACATTATGACTAGGATGTGTAAGAATATTTGATAACTCCCCATCATTAGTAAGTAAAATAATACCTGTAGTATCATAGTCTAACCTACCAATTGGATAAATACGTGCATTACTCTTGACTAAATCACAAACAGTTTCACGTCCCTTATCATCACTTACTGCACTTATTACTCCTCTAGGCTTATATAAAAGATAATATTCTTTTAATTCACTCTTTAAAATTTCACCATTAACCTCTACTACATCAGTCCCACTCACCTTAATACCAAGTTCACGTACAACCTCACCATTAACTTTAACTCTTCCTTTTAAAATTAATTCTTCAGCCTTACGCCTACTTGTTACACCACAAGAACTTATATATTTTTGCAAACGTTCCATAACATCACACTCTTACTTAAGTATAGATTATTTTCTCCAAAAAAACAACCAACTAAACCAACTTTTAATTTTACTCATTTTTTCTTTTTTATCTAAAACATATATATATGCTTCATCCACATACTTACCATCAACATATATTTTAGCACTTCCAACAGTGTCTCCGGACTTAACATCCTTTTTCTTTATAATTTCAATATTTACGTCTATCTTGTCTAGTTCACTTTCTTTTAACATCATATATACATCATCTTTGACATACAAATGATAATCTTTATAATAATCTTCTTTTATCACAAAAGTATATTTATCTATCACTTTATACTTATCATATTCTTGAAAATACTTTTCATATAGCTTTTTATGAGAATTAAATCTATCTTTATCTTTTAAAGTTACTATAATCAAATCTTCTTTAGCCTTACTTGCACTTGAAACAAAAATATATCCACTTTTATCAGTATATCCAGTCTTACCACCAGTTGTGTATTTATAACTGTTTAATAGTAAATTCTTATTATCCCACAAATGTGTTTCTACTGTAGATATAAGTTTATATTTTTTTATACTATTAATTTCTCTAAAAACAGCATTCTTCATAGCATACCGCATCAATAAGGCCATGTCATATGCAGTACTTATATTTTGGCTTTTATCATCAAGTCCATGAGGATTAGTAAAAACTGTATCTTTCATTCCTATTCTACTTGCAGTCTCATTCATCTTCTTTATAAATTCATCATAACCTAAAGTTTGCGTTGCTATTACCATTGCAGCATCATTTCCACTCCTAAGCATAAGACCAACTAACAAGTCATAAAGAGTCATACATTCACCTTTATCTATATATATCATTGACCCGTAAACTTCTAAGATTTCATCTCCAGCACACACCACATTAGTAGTTTCTGCATTTTCAAGGGCTACTATAGCTGTCATTATTTTAGTTGTACTAGCAATAAGTAACTTCTCATTTGTATTTTCTCCGCCTAAAACCCTACCAGACTCCCCGTCCATCACAACAAAAGATTCTATTGCTTTAACTCTATTTGGTACTACCATTAATACAAAAATTGTAACTATAATAATTAATCTTTTCATTTCAATTTAATATATGCTCATTAAAAGAAAAAAAGAATACCTAAGTACTCTAATTCATTTTATTTTCTAACTCTAAAATTACAAATGATAATATACTATAGCTTTCTCCATATCTTCTAAAATACTTCTATTAAAATCATTTCCAAATTCAATATCATAGGTACTCAAAAAACTATTAAAAACTATTTTTCCATCAAACATTAATAATGTAGTCCTAATTACTCTTGGAAGACTCTCATGATTATTTAATATCTCATCTATATTAGCCCGAACACCTTTAACCATATATAGTTTGCCACTCTCAGGGTCTAATATTTTTGTATAATCCACATCAAATCCTACAATTACAAAATTATCGCTTGTAACCGCACTTTTAAAACCCCTAATTTTTTCTAATTCTTCATCACTAAAATCTAACGGATTCTTAAGAATATATTCATCTATTAAACTATCTTTATGTTCCCACAAATAATCATCTACTAAAGATAATTCATTAACATTTAATCCTTCTTGTTTATAAATTCTACCTAACTTAGGATTAATATTTTCTTTTTTATTAACATAATCTAAAAGCCCAAAATATAATTTATAGAATTCATCACACGCATTCTTACATAAATGAGCATTATTTTGTGGTATAGCACTAAATTTATAGCTTATATCAATACTCTCCTTCATTTGTTTTTCCCACTCTTTAGGAGTAAAACCATTCATAACAGCACATGGCATTTCATCTATTGCTTCATTTATAATTTTTTTTAATTTATCATCATGTATTAAAAAATTAAACATATATCTATTATTTAATACTCTTGCCTCTTCTACTGCTTTAAATATAATATCTTTTAAAGTTGATTTACTTACCTCATCATACATTTTCTTAACTTTAGAATTTCTAATATTAAATCCATAATAAAACATATCAAAGTTATCTCTTAAATTATAATCTTTTCCACCTGAAATACCAAATTCTTTTCTTCTTTCTCTTATATCATCCAAAATACCATAATAATCCCTATAAGAAACAGTTTCTTCGATTCCACCAAGAAATTCATAATAATCTCTTTGAAATTCTAAATAAAAATGTATTAGTGGATTACCTAATACTTTATCTAAATCATCTTCTTTCATATCAAACAAACTAGAAACAAAAGACTTAAGAGCTTTAGTTAACATCTCTCCATTTATTCTTACAACACTTATCATAAATATATATAAATCATCATTTTTAACCTTTTTCTCTTTATAATAGTCAAGTGCAGCATTCACATTATCTACTTGTTCTTCAAAAATATCATAAGTAATATTACTAAAAATACATTTTTTATTTAATTCTTTTATCTCCCACTCATACTTATCACTTATCTCTATATTCATCTTTTTATCTTTAATATACTCTAAAAAATCAAGTTCTCTTTTAGTACAAATATAATACAAGTAATTATCTTGACTATACTCTTTCACAATTTCTTCTAACATCTTACTTCTAGTTATATCATCATAATCTTTAGCATCATATACAATAGATAAATACATATTATATACCATTTCTTTAGGTAACTTCACAAACTCTTCTTTTAATTTCATAAATACTCCAATTCTATTATATTAACAATCTTTATCCATCGTTAATATTTTTTTCTCTATCTAAATAATAGCATAAATATTTGATTTGTAAAGCTTTAAAAAAAAAGAGAAACCCTAGTCTCTCTCATAATCATAAGTTCCATGAATTTTTTGTAAAGTAGTTTTATCTAATGCTTCAGTTTCCCACTCACCATTTTCTTTAATTAAATTAATAATAATTGTATAATCAACTCTATCACTAGCATCCATCATATTTTTTAATTTATATTCCATAAACTTAGCTTTGTCATTTACTCCATCTGTTAAAAATTCATCAGGATGACTACTTAAATAATCATCAGCATCTTTCTGTACTTTATAAAAATCATACACACTAATCTTTACAGTAACAGTTGCTTCATCAGCATTAACTTCTTCATCCATAATTTCATATTTTAAATCTGAATACTGCATCTTCATAGCTTTCATATAACTTTCTTTTTGCTTTTCGCTAGTTAAACTTGTTCCTTCAGTAGTTAACTCTAAATCACTCATTACTGCATCATCTAAACTTTGATATTTCTTAAATAATTCTTCTACTTTTTTAGTTGGAGTATTACCAAAACTACAACCTACTAATAAAAACATACAAGATAATATTATTAAAAATTTTTTCATCATTCACCTCTAGTATTATATTTTACTTTTTCTATTATTTTATACATTTATTTTTCACTGTTAACAAATTAAGTAACTCTAAAAACTCCAAATGTTTATTAGTAAAACTACTTTTCAAATCTTTAACTAACTTTTCATAACTCTTATCTACGCTCTTTTTATCAAACCACTCATAATATAAATAATCGATTTTTTCTTTATCATCCTTTAATTCATCTAGTTCTTTTAATATATTATCTAAAATTATTTTTTCACTTCTAATCATAACATTTCTCTTAACTTTATTATTAATCACATTATACATAAGTTTACTCATCTTCATATTACTACTTAATTCTATTATTTCCATCTCTTCATTTACTAAAAACTTACTTTTTCTTTTACTATATCCTTTATTATCAAATTCTACCATAACCGCTCTTTCACTATCACTTACTATCATACTATAAGGAATAATCTCTATGTTTCTACTAGAAAATACTTGAGTTTTATCTTTAATTGTAAGTAATTCTTCATCACTTAGTCTAACCTTTTTAACAGCAATGTCAAAATAATCCGAATGACTCACTCTAAATAGTGGAACTCTTCTTACATGGGTAAAATCATCAGTTTCCTCCCAATCATAAAAATCATATAACTCCTCATTTAAATTAACAAGAATATCATATACGTAATTCATTTAATCCCCTTTCTATAAACAGATAAAAATATTAGTAACATACCTAAAAATATTACTAAACATTCCCATTTACTAATTATAAAATGAACATATTCTCTAAAATTATACCCCATATTCAATAAATTTAAGTAAATTATTATAAAAGAAAGTCCTAAACTACAAAGTATTATTCCAAGAATAAATACCATTATTCTAAAAATCATTTAAACACTTCCCTTATAATTTTATTTATTTTATTAATTATTAAAACAAAAAAAGATATTACTCATTTCATATCTTTTCTTAACTTTTCTATTTCTTCTTTAGATAATTTAGTATATATAGTTATTTTTTCTAGTGGTTCTTTTGCTTTTATCATAGATTTAGCAATTTCGATTTTTTCTTCTTTATGTCCTTCTTGGAGTCCTTCTTTATGTCCTTCTTCTCTAGCACATTCTATTCTTGTTCTTTGTAGTGTTTCTTCTCTAGCATAATCTTGTACAT
>CAYWED010000059.1:0-6718 GCA_964457135.1 uncultured Muribaculaceae bacterium | reverse complement strand
AAATAAATTTTATCATTCTTTTTATTTAGTGTGAACCTTAAAGGTATTATAATCAGATGACCCCTCTTGGTGGTATGCTACACGTATGATGTGTGCATTTTCCTTAGTAGTAGCAGAAAAAATAGAAGCAAAATACATAATTCCAACAAACATATCAATGTCTTATGGAATAATAAAAAGGTATCTATAATTCGTCAAAATATTTGAATTTTTAAAGCTATAATAAAAATGGTGATAAATATGAACTTAAAGAAAATCTTACTGTTATTATTAATAGCTTTATTTTTTGGTTTTATAATATTTAAACACTACAAAGCAGAAGACAAAAACTATAAAGAAATATACATAGTCCAAGTAGGTGCTTATAAAGATTACGACAATGTAGCAAAAATAACAAAATATTTTGAAAACTATATAATCTACGAAGAAGGAGGATTATATAAAGTATTCATAGGTCTAGCTAGCAGTGATGATGTATATAACAAAATAATAAATACATATGCAAAAGACTTAAATGTATTTAAAAAAGTATTAAAAGTAACTAATCAAGAATTTGAAAGAAAAGTAAATGAATATGACGAATTAATAAAAGTTACAAATAAAAAAGATAATTTAAATATTATAATCAAAGAAGAACTAAAATTATTAAATAAAATACTAAGTAATTCATAACAAAAAACATTTACAATCTATTATTTATATGATAGATTAATATTGCAAAAAAAATATAAATAAGGAGAGATTAGAGTGAAATATAGTGTAGAAGATTATATCAACGAGCTTTTTAAATTTGGATTGATTGATGAATTAAAAAGTGTACAAGATATAAATAAAAAAATAGTAAGTATGTTAACTTATAATTCTAAAGATGTAATGAAAGATACAATGTTTGTATGTAAAGGTGCAACATTTAAGCCAGATTACCTAATGGAAGCAATTAAAAATGGAGCTTTCATTTATATTAGTGAAAAAGAATATACAGATTTAATACCTAGTATCATAGTAAAAGACATATCAAAAAGTTTGTCAGTTTTATCTAATATGTATTATAATTATCCAAAAGAAGAATTAAATGTTATTGGTGTTACTGGTACTAAAGGAAAAAGTACTACAGCTTATTATATTAAAAGTATATTAGACACATATAAGGTATATAAAAAAGAAAACGAAACTGCTATTATTTCAAGTATTGATACATATGACGGTATAGAAAGATTTGAATCTCACATTACTACACCAGAAAGCTTAGAATTATATAAGCATATGGCTAATGCAGTAAAAAGTAACATAAAAAATCTTGTAATGGAAGTTTCAAGTCAAGCATTAAAATATAACAGAGTTTATACATTGACTTATGACTTTAGTGTATTTTTAAACATTAGTATTGACCATATAAGTCCAATCGAACATCCTACTTTTGAAGATTACCTTGAGTCTAAATTAAAAATCTTTGAAAATACTAAAACTGCATTTATTAATATAGATAGTGATTTTCATGAAAGAATTATAGAAGAAAGTAAGAAATCTAAAAGAGTAATAACATTTAGCCAAAATAATCCGAATGCCGACTTTTATACTTATAATATTAGAAAACAAGGCTTTAATACAGTATTTAATGTTAAAACCAAAGACTTTGATACAGAATTTGTTCTTACAATGCCAGGACTTTTTAATGTAGAAAATGCTCTTGCTGCTATTGGAGTTACTTATGATATGGGTGTACCTCTAAATATCATTAAAGAAGGTCTATATAACGCAAAAGCAAAAGGCAGAATGGAAGAGTTTCATACAAATGATAATAAAATAATATCTATAGTAGACTATGCTCATAACAAACTTAGTTTTGAAAAATTATATGAATCAGTAAAAAGTGAATATCCTGGGTATAGAATTGTAACTATATTTGGGTGTCCTGGAAAGAAAGCATTAATTAGAAGAGAACATTTGGGCACTTTAGCAGGTATAAATTCAAATGAAGTAATTATAACAGCAGAAGACCCTGGGAATGAACCATTTGAATCTATTAGTAATGACATAATTAAATATGTGAAAAAGTACACAGATAATTATTTAATAATCGAAGATAGAGGAGAGGCTATTAAAACTGCAATAGAAGAAGCGAGTCTTCTAGAAGAAAATACAATTATTTTAATTACTGGTAAAGGAAGAGAAACAAGACAAAAATATGGAATTGAATATATAGATTGTCCCTCAGACGTTGATTATGTTGAAATGTTTTTAAATGAGTACAATGAAAATTTAACAAACAATAATATAAAAAAATTACAAAAATAAAGACTATTCGCATTGAATAGTTTTTTAGTTTACTTTAAATTAATTTTTATGAATAATAATATTTTTAATTTTTTGGATAAGGTTTAATTTCATTAGTTAATCCCAATATATAGTCAGTACTAGTATTATAGAAATTCGATAATTTAATTAAAAGTTTAAGTGGAATATCAATTTTTTCTAATTCATATTTGCTATAGTTACTTTGGTCAATATTAAATATTTCTGCTATATCTTTTTGCCTCAAATCTCTATCTTCTCTTAAATCTTTTAATCTATTCATATTTATGCTCCTAATTACATTATAAAATATCTAAAAAACATTTTCACTTAATTCTATCATATTGTTTTGCTTCATCAGTTAAACCTAATATATAATCTACACTAGTTTGATAATATAAAGCAAATTTAATTAATTTATCATAATCAATTTTAAAATGTCCATTCTCTAAACTAGAATACTGTTGTTGAGATAAATTAACTATAGAAGCAATTTCTTTTCCAACTAAATTTTTCTCTTTTCTAAGTTGTTTAAGCCTAAGAGAATTACTATTTCCTCTTGGGTAACTTTTTCTTTCATTTGTTAAATTTAAAATATAATCTATACTCGTTTTATAAAAATTTGCTAATATTATTAATTTATCATGAGTGATAGCATTAACAGCAGATTCAAGTCTACAATATTGAGCATCGCTAACCTTCAATAATTTTGCTATATCTTTCTGCTTAAGATCTTTTTCTTCTCTTAAATCAATAAGTCTTAACATATATAAATCACCTTTATATTATCATTTTACTTACTTGTTAAACGTATATTGACATTCTTGCGTGAAACAAGTATAATATTTATATAATTGCGTGTAGCAAGTAAAAAGGAGTGAATATATATGAAGAATAAAGAGATATTAAAGGATTTTATTAAAACAAAACTAAGAACAAAAAAAGGAGTTTATTGTTTAACATTAATAATGATGACTTTAGTATTAGGTTTATCTTATGGAGCATTTGTAATAACAAGCAGTAAGTATAAAGCAAGTGAAATGCTAATAAGTGAACTTATGTATGGAATAACTATAACGGAAGATGGTGGAAATGTAGTAGGAAGCAATAGTGTAACAGTACCTGCAAACTCTTCTAAGTATTACTTTATTACTATTTCAAGTTTAAGTGAAATAGAAAGTAAATATACTTTAGGTTATAAAGCTAATACAAATGTAAGTGTAAAATATACAGATAAAACACAGTGGACTCCAGAGGGAGTTATAACAGGATATAAAAGTGATAATCATACAAGAACAGTAAGAGTAGTAATAGAAAATAAAACAGAAGAAAGTCAAGAAGTAAGTTTTAAAGTATATGGAGGATATACATTTAGAACATATGCAGAAATAGAATTAAAAGATGGATATAAAAGTATAACAGAAAAATATAAAGAAATAGTAGCATCAACAAATGAAACATTAACAGAATTAGTAAAAGAAAATGCAAATTGTACAAAAGAAGAATGTTACTATTCTGGAGGAAGTATATCAAACTACTTACAGTATCCTGAAGACATAGATAAAACAAAAAACCTATGGAGAATAATAGGAACAAAGACTATAGGAAAAGAAGAAGTAACAAAACTAATAAGTGAAACAAGAGTAGAAACAACAAGAAGTAATATACCTGAGTCTTTAACAGAAATATATAATAAATTAGATAATCAAGATACAACAATATATAAAACAAAAATGTTTAATTGTAATTCTAGTGGATGTACAGAATCAGAATATGAAAACATAGGATTAATAAGTGAATATGAATATAACACCATAGGAGGAAGTACATCATACTTAAAAGCAGAAAATCCATACTTTGCATTAGATAACTCCACCATCAAAAATATAACAAGAAGCAGTATAGAAGAAACAACAAATGAAACAAAAAGTGGAATAAGACCAAGTATATACTTACCTAGTAATACCAAAGTAAAAGGAAGTGGAACAGAATCAGACCCATATGTAATAGTTAAAGGAAATGACTTAAATCTAATGGCAGTAAAATTAGATGGAGAAGAGACAAAATTAGATTATAATACATTAAAAGAAACAAATGGATATCCAATAAAATCAATAGAATGTTCAAATAACGTAACAGCATCATGGGACCCAGTAAAAGATAAAATAATAGTAGATAACAACAATTTACCTACAAATTGTACATTAGATTTTGCAAGTGATTATGCAACAGTAAACTTAAATGTAACAAATGGAACAGTAAGAGGAAAGACAACAGTAAAAGTAGCAAAAGGAACAACATATTCTTTTGATGTAAATCCAGATGATGGATATGCATTAGACAGTGAGAGTACTTTAGAATGTAATGGTAACAATTGTGCAGTAAGTGACCATCAAGTAAATTTTACAGCAAATACTAGTGGAACAGTAGCTGTTAATTTGACCAAAGCTTTATCTCCCTATTTAAAAGATGGGAAACTTGTGTTTGTTAATTACAACACTCCCAACACTAGTTACACCCCATCCTGTTACGGGAGGATGATTTGGATTGAGGGGAGTGGTAGATTTAGATTGAGTAAGATGATAGGTGATTCTCAGATTACATTGAGCCAGAAATTAACTTGCTATGTTAATGGGATTTGCAAAGCCCTGTCTCCCATTGCAAATAGTAATAATGATATCTATGATGCGTCCGAGTGCGATTAGGTACTTGTTGCCTTCTATCCGTTCTGCAGTTGAACGTGAAGTTGCTCATATTTATTCTTCCTGACTGGTGATTTCGTGTGTGACAATCGTGGGAAGTAATTTGGTGAATTGTGTATGCAGTACGGTTAAGGTAAAGAAAATGATTAAAATAACGAAACTTTTTTGAAGTAATGCGGGTTTAGCATCAATGAATGAGATTTGTTATTTTAACTAAGACTTAAATGATGGTGACAAAATAAAAATAGATAACTTAAATCAAGAGTTAGATGAAGACTTCAACACAATATTTGGAATAAATATAGAACTAACATAAGTGAAACTCAAACCGAAGAAATGGAAAATCTAAAAAATCAACTAATTACATATATGGGAACAGCAAGGAAACCTTATGGGGTACAGTAATTCAGGAGGAATTTTGAATGTTAAATGAAGAAATAATGAATATGAAAGTAGGAAAGAATGTAAGAAAATATAGAAAGTTATATAGTGCTACTAAAGAGGAACTACCTCAGCGAGAACTAGCAGAAAGAATAGGAACTAGTACTGCTTTAATTGGTGCATTAGAAAGTAAAAAAAGTACTCAAGGAATAAGCTTATATAACTTATGGAAAATAAGTCAGGTGTTAGGAGTTTCTATAGATAAGTTTTTTGAATAGTATAAATCAAAAGTTTTATAACAAATAAGATATGTCAAGAAAAAACTACTCACATCACATTGTGAATAGTTTTTTCATTATTTAAGACTAATCATATTTTTTACCTTTTCAAGTATAGTTAAAGCTAACTGCTCTGTTTTATTATCAATATCATTTAATGGATTAAATTCAACAATATCATATGAAACTATATTTTCTTTATATTTAAGTATCACGTCAGTTATTTCTAATATATCTTTATCTGTAATACCATTTATTTCAGGAACTGATACTCCTGGTGCTATTAGAGGGTCTATTACATCCAAATCACAACTTATATGAACCCCATCAGTGCCATTTAATGCTATTTTAAATGCTTCACTAACTATGTTTTGAATACCATTTTTTTTAATATCTTTAGTTGTAAAATAAGTTACCCCTGCATCTTCAAGATTTTTATATTCTGCTTCATCAATACTTCTAGCACCTATAATAACTGCATTTTTAGGATTAATTGTATTATACAAATTAAAACCTCTTAACTCTTCATTATGATACCCAACAATAGTTGCAAGTGGTAAACCATGTATATTCCCAGTTATTGTAGTTTCAAAAGTATTGAAATCAGTATGAGCATCTACCCAAATAATTCCAATCTTTTTATTATTAGAACTAGCAAGTGCACTAGCAATAGATACACTATGGTCTCCACCTATAATTAAAGGAAAATTCCCATTTATAATTTCAGTATTAACTGCATCATAAAGATTTGAATTGAATTTATTTACCTCATCTTCATTTTTTCTTAAATCATTTTTATCTAAACTTTTAACATAATTTTTATTTGTTTCAATCATAATAGAATCATTAAAATCTTTTAATAAAACTTTAGGTCCCATACTAGCACCATTATGATGAACTCCTAAATCACTACAAGCACCTATTAAAGTAATTTTCATTTTTTTCACTCCCTTAG
Source organism: uncultured Muribaculaceae bacterium (assembly GCA_964457135.1). GTDB lineage: Bacteria > Bacillota_I > Bacilli_A > RF39 > UBA660 > MGBC139354. The sequence continues at coordinate 110 of CAYWED010000059.1, read as the reverse complement.
TAATATTTATTCTAACAAAGTAAAATAATAATAACAAGGTGTATTAAAAAAATACGCTTGAATTAAATTGAAAGTGCCCGAGTATCAACTTTATCTACTTTTTTAAGAAG
>CAYWED010000058.1:0-6833 GCA_964457135.1 uncultured Muribaculaceae bacterium | reverse complement strand
ACAACTCTTACATTTATTTATTGGGTTAATTCTAACTCGGGTGTCCAGCATCAATAACTACCCCAGTAAGTGCTCGTACATTATCCATAGTATCATCACCTGTAGTAATATATGTACTAAACAAAAAACCGTTACATTTCTACCTGCTAAATTAAAAAATGATAAGCGCATCTACCACCTTTTAGACCCACTCATCATCATCGTCTTCCTCTTCTTCATTTCCACCAAAAACACTATGATTATTACCATCATCTTCATAATAATAATCGTCCTCTTCTAGCTCTCCATCTTCTTCAAAATCCCAGAGGTCATATTCACCCTTTAATACTAACTCAATCTGCCACTCCTCTAAATCATATTTCTTACATTCTTCTATTAATTGTTTTCTTCTCTCTTCCTCTTCATTTTTATTACTAAATAACTCGTCAAACAAACCCATAACAATTCTCCAAACTATTTTTTACTTCCTATTTTCATTCCACATTTTACAAGAGTCTCAACATTTTCTTTGGTATTAACCAAAATATCCTCATCAACATCTATCTTTTCTTTTTCAACTAACACTACTATAGTAGAACCTCCAAACTCAAAACATCCCTTTTCTTCTCCTCTTTTAAACTGACATTCCCCGTGGAAATTATTAATCTTCCCAACTAAAACAGCACCAACCTCAACCTGCACTATATCACCAAAATTATCAGTATGTAACACACTATACTCACGTGAATTTCTTTTATAAATATTTACATAATCAAGTACTATTGGTCTCACTGTGTTTAATTCACCCTTTATAAAAATATTCTTATCCTTATTTCCATTATCTATATAAATATACCTGTGATAATCATCAGCACATAACCTAAAAATAAAAGCATATCCTCCTAAAAATTTCTTATAAATTTCATCTCCATTTAAAAGTTCACTTACACTATAATATGAACTCTTTATCTTAAATCTATTATCTTCTTCTATAACATAACAACTAACTCTAGCATCACACGGAGACACAAAAACATTAGAATCCATTTCTATATTAAGCTCTTCTTCTTTTTTCTTTCTAGTAAAAAAATCATTAAAAGAAATAAACTGACTTTTTTCATAAACACTCATATCTATATTATTTTTCTTAACAAACTTATTCACAAAAACGCGTGAAACTTTTCTATTTAAAATAAACCCAACTATCTTAGAAAACACAGGAAAAGATAAAACTTTAATTATACCTCTTCCAATTACATTCCCATAGAAAAACTTAACACTATTACTTTCTTCTGTTTCATACACTTTACCTTCTCTATCACGACTCTTATAAATCATATAATATTCCACCTAACTCTTATTAATTATCTTTCTCATTCTCATTAAATAACTTAACTATATTCTTTTTAGGAAGAAGCATATTCACCTCTTTATTTATACCAAACTCAAACACTTTAGTATTATGTTTAAATTCCTCTCCATCAATTACCCAACTTGGAGGAACTTCCTTAAACTCCACCTTAAAATTATTAGTTCTATAATATTCAAGCCCAGGCATATTTCTAACCTCACCTGCTAAAATCTTACTACCAATAACTAACAACTCTGCCTTATTTTTAGCAGTACAAAGCATTACCTCAAACATATTATCATCAAGTTTTACATCACTATAAATATTACTAATTCCACCCATTCTACTAGTATTAGTAACAAAAACAAATGAATAAGTACCGCTTACCTTTTTACCATCAATTGTATAAGTTAAATAAAATAATTTTATCCTATCTACAATTTCAGTAAGTGCATTAAAAATATAACCAAGTCTCCCATACTTTTTCTTTAATCTTCTAGGTGTATTATAAGAAACATCTAAATAGCTCCCAACACACGCAACATAAACAAAAGGATTATTATTAATCAAACACACATCAACATTTTTAACACTACCATTTAAAATCATCTGAGCATTAAGAGTCATATTTTTAGTAAGTCCATACATACTTCCTACATCATTTACTGTCCCCACGGGTAAAATACTAATCAAAAGTTTCTTCTTACGTGCTAAATTTCCAGTAATACCTTCATTTAATGTTCCATCTCCCCCACAACAAATAACTAAATCTATATTATCTGGTAATTCCTTAATAATTCTAACAGCATCTTTAGGCGCACTTGTAGGACACATAATAGCCTCGTAGCCATTAACTTTTAAAATATCTGGCAAACTATTAATATCTTTCTTATCTTTAGGTCTTCCACTTTCAGGATTAAACACAATCGCACATTTCTTCATATCATTCACCTATTTCATAATACTATTATATACATTTTATCAATACTTTTCAATGCAAGAAAAAACTTAAAAAATTTATTGTAATTTCTTAAGTTCTTTACTATCTTCTAAATAAGAATTAACTTTATCTAAATCATCAATTTCTAAACCAAATCTCTCATATAAATAATTTAAATCTCTACGAGAAATATTTAGAAATTTAGCACATTCCTTGACCTCACCGGTTTTAACATCAATTTGCCAAGAAATAGATTTACCTTCTTCATAAACTTTTAAAATACCATTTTCTATTTCTACTCCAAATAAAGGACATTGAGTTGAATAAAAATTAGTATTACCATTACCATCTTTAAAACAAAAACCGTAATGATTTTCGCTACAAACTAAACCATTTGTAGTTGTAATAGCCAATCCTTGATTCTCATAAAATGCAATTAATTCTCCTGGAGTAGTAGTACATTGCAAAAAAAGTGAATTTTCTTTTCTTAATTCTATCATATTATTCCCCCTTAAAACATAATAATTGTATCATAAAAACTACTTAAAGTCAAATTTCAAGCAAAGTTATTTCATTCAAACGAAATAATTAAAAATAACATATCTGCTTTTACACAAATATATTATTTATTTCAAACTTAATTACTTCCTAGTTTTACCTTTAATGTCTTCTCTTTTCCATCTCTCAAAACAACAACTTCTATTGTCTCATCAGGTGAATAACTGTATAATCTATATCTAAATTCAGCAATATCACTTACATCCTCGTTTCCTACTTTAATTACTACGTCACCCTTTTCAAAACCTGCCTCACTTGCAGGACTGCCACCTTCAACTTCAACAATTACTACTCCTTCAGTAATGTCTCTATCAAGTCTAATTCCTTCATAAGCAAGTTGCATTGTACTTGATGCATTAATCATACTTACTCCAATATATGGTCTACTGATAGACCCCTTTTCTCTTAAATCATTAGCATAATTAATCGCATCTTCTATAGGAATAGCAAATCCAATACCTTCAACTCTATCTTCTACAATCTTAAGTGAATTTATTCCAATTACTTCTCCATTTACATTACATAAAGGTCCTCCACTATTTCCTGGATTAATAGCAGCATCAGTTTGCATAACATTCATAATCCAATCAGCAGAACTACTACTAACATTAACTGACACAAGTCTATCTTTTCCACTCAAAATACCTTTAGTAACTGTACCCCTAAACTCTATTCCCATAGGACTTCCTATAGTAAACACAGTATCACCTAGTCTAGTATCCTCGCTACTTCCTAACACAGCAACACTTTTAATACTATTCTTATTAACTTTCAAAACAGCAATATCGGCATACTCATCACTTCCAACAAGACTTGCTTCAGCTTCAGAGTCATCACTATAAGTAACTTTAATAGTCTTTCCGCTTTCTATAACATGATGATTAGTCATAATATAAGCGTTATCGTTATCAGTATCATATACAAACCCAGTACCAGTACTAACTAAAGTGTCTCTATCAAAAGTTTGAACTACAACAACTGCATCCTGAACTTTTTCAACAGACTCAGCAATTCCAGTATCAGTAATTTCAACATTTTTCTCCGTTATATTTCTTACAATTTCTTCATTAGGAAAAAAATGCACCACGCCTACCACTAACACAGCGCCTATTACAAAACATAAAAATCCAGTAACTATATAAGTAATTATCTTTCTCATAAATCATCCTTCCATATACATAATATCTCTATAATTTGGTGGAAATCCCATCTTATCAATAACATCATCTATACTAATAGTATGAATTTTACCACTTAATTTATCAAATTCATAATTAATCTCATTCATCATCATCTTAAAATCAACACTTGTTAACATCCTCTTTAAAATTATAATAAGAGCAAAAATATCATTTTTTCCATACACATACTCACCATTAGTTTTATCAATATTTAATAAATTATGATAAATATTATCTGGAATCATTCTTTGAGTAAAATGGTCAAACACTATATCTTCATGAGCACACAAATTTCTATAATTTGCTAAAATCGGTAAATATATTTCCATCTCTTCAGGCTCTAATCTATAGACTTTTGCTATCTCTTCTTTATTTTCTTTTTTCAAAATACTAAACATTTCACTCATAAGTCCAAAACTTATAACTTTAATACCTATCCAAAGAGGAATATATCCATAATTTTCTTGATAATGACTAGTCGCCATATGGTTTTTACCATTAACTCTAAACTGTCTTTTAACTTTTCTAATTAAATCATTAATTTGTCTTTGCTTAAGTTTATCATTATCAAAGTTCTTAGCATCCAAGTAATCTCTCTCTTTATAGCCATAACTCTTACTCATAATATAACTAAAAATTGACTTATAGTTATTTTCTACTATTAATATATTCTTAAATATAATATTTCTAAACATTCTATCAAACACAAACAAACTATATAACTCTTCAAAAGTAGTACCATCCTTAAACTTCCTTGTCGTATCATGCCTTAGAAATATATGTCTATACCCCATAATAAAGAAATAATTCTCACGCAAAAGAATCTCTTTAGCATAATCTTCATCTTTGATTATTAAACCTTTTTCCTTTAATATTAATATTTGTTCATCTAAGTTTTTAAATACCTTATTTGCCAACCCTCGTCACCTAATTTAAATTTTATCACAAGAAAAAATTATTCTCTACAAATTTCACATAATTTTCAAGACTTTATAGTAAATATATGATATGATTTATATAGGAGGCTATATGGATAATATAATTTATCAAGAACAATTTGAAAGAATTATAGACAAAAATAGATTAAAACACCTAATCTTAGAACTAGAAAATACATACACCAAACAAAGTGGATGGGAAATAGGAGAAATAAAACAAACTGTAGTAGATAACGAAAGAATTAGAGTTAGTACACAACTAGTTAAAAAAAGTTATCCTAACGATGGAACTTATAGAGAAACATTCACAAGAGTAATAGATAAAAATAATCTAAATCTCTTTCTAAATTCTATATATGAAGGGTACACTGAAGACTTAGGATGGACTATAGGTGAACCTCTTATTAACGATTTAAATGATAATGAAATAATAGTAAGAGTCCCACTAACTAAAACCGAACCAACTAGAAAAACATCAATGTAAAAGAACTAGGAATTCACTCCACAATGAATACTAGTTCTTTTTTTATTTATTTAAATTACTTATTAATCTTTTTAGTTCTTATAGACATACAATCAGCTTTATTTTGAAAATTTATTATTTCTTTATTTAAAGTATGAGCAGTTTCTTTTAAGTGCCAAATAGCAGTTTTATCTATAGTAAAATTTTTATAATTATTTAACGAAATTAACTTATCTCCTTCTAGTTTATATAAACTTTCACCATCATAAATTAAAAAATCTCCTACAAAAAAGATAACCTCTTCATCACAATTATTTTTTATTATGACATTTCTTAATTCATTATTTTGATTTAAATATTCTAGTGTTACATGATTTATATCCTTTTCTCTTATAACAACAACAATTACTTTTTTAATAGAAATAGTATCACCTATTTTAATAGCCATTTCATAGGCATTATTCATTAGTTCACCTCTTTATTATAATGCTATGTATAAAAGTTTATAAAAGAACAAAAGAATAAAATTTTAAAAACAAAATAAAATGTTTATTAACTATCCATTAAATATTAAAAATAATTTTATTTATTAAATAAATCACTATGACTACCTGTCGCAAAGAGTAATAAAACCAATTCTCCGTCTTGTATTTTATATATTAACAACCAATCAAGTCCAACATGGCATTCATTACAATCTTTAAATATATTATCATTTATTAATTTATGATTTTTATACTTTTCATCAAGTCTTTCTCCATTTGATAATTTTGTAATAACTTCATACAACTTATCTAAATCTTTACCTTGTTTTTTAATTTTTTTATATTGTTTTTTAAAATTACTAGTGTAATCAATCTTATATTTCATATAATCAATCCTCATCTAAAGATTTCATAAGCTCTTGAATATTTTTATATCCTTTTCTTTTACCACTTTTTAAATCTTGAAGAATTTGTTCACCCTCATTTAAAGCTTCTAATAATTCTTTACTAGGTGTAGGATTAGATACTTCAAATGGAATTCCATCTTTATATATTAATTGCTTTATTGCCATATTTACGAAAGTACTCATATTTAATCCCAAATTTTTAAGTATTCCATTTGCCACCTCTTTATCATGAGTATCTACTTGAACACTAATTGCACTTGTCAAATTTTCCATATAACTATACCTCTTTTCTTATATACATGATTATAATACCAAAAAATATTATATGTCAATATATTTAGCGTATAATATATTATTCTATATATATACATTAATATTCTATTCATATTTTAAATAAATATTATACTTTTATCCTCAAGTAACTACTTACTAACTGCGAATTGATTTTAGCAGAGTTTTATGATGTTCTTAGACAAAAGAAAACTCCCAAAACCTCAAGTTTAAGGAGTTCAAAGATTTTAATAATCTATC
>CAYWED010000057.1:0-6961 GCA_964457135.1 uncultured Muribaculaceae bacterium | reverse complement strand
AAACACTACAAAGAACAAGAATAGAATGTGCAAGAGAAGAAGGACTCCAAGAAGGACATAAAGAAGAAAAAATCGAAATTGCTAAATCTATGATTCTAAAAGATATGCCTAATGAACTCATACATGAAATAACAAAATTATCTATAGAAGAAATAGAAAACATAAGAAAAGAAATAAATCAAGATAAAGATAATAAGAAATAACACTTAATATCTTTTTTCTTGCTATCAAAAATATTTATGTTACAATTTAATTAGAAGAGTAAACTCTTAGAAAGGATTTATATGAAAGAAAAAGAATTAACATTACTAATACTAGCAGCAGGAATGGGCTCTAGATTTGGAGGACTAAAACAAATCGAACCAATAGGACCAAGTGGAGAATTCATAATTGATTATAGTATCTATGATGCTATTAAAGCAGGATTTACTAAAGTAGTATTTTTAATAAAAAAAGAAAATTACCAAATTTTTAAAGAAACAATAGGCACTCGTGTAGAAGGAAAAATAAAAGTCGAATATGCTTTTCAGGAATTGGGTATTTTACCAGAGGGATACACTTGTCCTCCAGAAAGAGAAAAACCATGGGGAACAGCACACGCCATTTTATGTGCTAAAAATCTAATAAATGAACCATTTGCAATAATAAACGCTGATGACTTTTATGGAAGAGATGCTTATTTAAAAGTAGGAGAATTTCTAAAAAATAACGAAACTGATAACTACTGTTTAATAGGTTACAAAGCAAAAAACACACTCACAAGCGCGGGTGCAGTAAAAAGAGGAGTATGTAACTTAAATGGAGAATTTTTAACAGATATAATAGAAAGTAGCATAATAGAAGAAAATGGCAAAATAATTGCTTCACCCCTAGACGGTAGAACTCCATTTGAAATAGATAAAGAAACCTATGTATCTATGAACATGATGGGATTTCTTCCTAGCATATTTGAGCACATCGAAGAAAATTTTCCACCATTCCTCGAAAAAAATAAAGATAACTTGCTTAAATGTGAGTACTTAATTCCTGAACTATTAGAAACATTAACTAAAGAAAAGAAAGTTTCAACAAAAGTAATACCAACAACTGCAATTTGGCAAGGAATAACTTATAAGGAAGAAAAAGAAAATGTAGCTAAGTATATTAAAGGTTGTGTAGACAAAGGCGAATATACTAGCCCTCTATGGAAATAAAAAAATAACAAAAAATAACAAATAGCAAGAATAATTATAGATTAAAGAAAATGTATGATAAAATAAATTGCAAGGGAGGTTTTAATATGAGTTTATTAACTGCAATTAAAGAAGGAAAAAAATATGAGGAGCTACGTAAAATAAAATTAACAGGAGAAGACATCAAAGAATTTGCCGATGCATATCAAGAACTATTAGATTTATCAAAAAATATGAAGAAAGCATAACAGGAAGAAAACAAATAGCTAAAGAAATAATAGCAAAATCAGATTTGCTTAGAACTTTTATGCTTTATTTCCAAAACAAACCAGAAGACTTTCAAACTAAATTTAAATACAAAATAGACTACATTTACAATACGGCTCAAGTAATGAATCTTTTACTAAGGCTATCAAATATTGAGTCAGAAGAATATACAAGTAAGCTTTTTAATAATGAAGAACTAGGTTCTTTTGAAACAAGACATGGCGATAGAGAAACAAGTCTAATGCAAGGTGGAATATGGGTAATAGCAAAAAAAGAAATATTAGACAAACTTGATGAAACACATAAATATTGGGGTAGCGAATTTTCACACGTAGCAACTGGAATATTAGAAAGTGGCGGTTCTTCAATTATGACAACTAATGACACATTTGAAAGTAATGTGTTACCAAGTCTACCTATATCTCATGAAAAAAAAGAAAAATTATTAAAAAGAGAGTTAAAAATCGAATCATATGAAATGAGTGAAACAGACATTTATTGCTACTTACAAGAAGATGGGTTATCACGTGCAGTAGATGCATTCATGGAATTTGCAAACACTAATGGTTTTGATATATCAGGATTAGATGATGACACTTTATTTGAACTAATATCAAAAAAGCACACAAAAAAATTAACATCAAATAATTAAACAATAAAGATTGTAACCAAATTTAAGGAAACAATCTTTTTCTTTAAAAAAAATTTCTAAAGTCACTTACTTGTCACTTTACTTATCATATAATGTGAGTGTATTAAGGAAGGAGAGTCAATAATGAATAAAACAAATAAAAATAAAAACACACTATTAAACCTAATATGCTATATAATATTGATAATAACATTTTTACTTCTTTCTTTAATAATATATAAAACAAATTAATATAGGAGGAGTAATTATGGATTTAATAATTGAATTTGTAGTTGAGCTAGCACTTGAAGGAGTAATGGAAGTAGGAACAAATAAAAAAGTTCCAAAATGGCTCAGATATCCTGCACTGATTTTAATTCTTCTTATTTACACAATTCTTATAGGAGGACTACTTTTAATAGGAATAAATCTACTAAAAACTAAATTACTTGGTGGAATAGTAATTATACTAATAGATATTATTTTATTATTATTAACAATATACACATTCATAAAGAAAATAAAAGAGAAGAAAAATTAACAAAATTTCATAAAAATAATAAAAAATCTATTGACAAACGAAAGTTTGTCTTTTATAATGGTTTCAGAAAGTAAAGAGGTGCTTAAATATGAAAAGGTTATATATTGATTTTGATGGAGTTATTTTAGATACTAACACTAAATTATACGAAGAGGCTAGAAAAAGAAACTATGATATAAGCGATAATGAATTTTATAAAACATTTGATTTTAAAACAATTCTAAAAGATGACATTATCTTAAATGACAGTATAAATTGCTTGCAAAAAATTGTTGATAGCGGACATTTTGAAGTAAACATATTAACTCACTGTAGTTCATTCACTGAAGGCGTAGATAAAATGAGTTACATAAGAAAATTCTTCAAAGAAATATCAGTAATTATGTGCCCTAAAGAAATATCTAAAGCAAGACTTATCCATTCTAAAGACGCTATATTAATTGATGATTATACAAAAAATTTAGAAGAATGGGCTAGTGAAGGTGGAATTCCAGTTAAATTTTCGCCACAATTAAGTAGCAAAGGCTTTACTGTAATAGATAAATTAGATAAAATAATAGAAATGTTTTAAATGGAGGCTTAATAAAATAAGAGAGGAGTACTATGAACATAGCAAGATTAATACTAGAACCACTTGATAATAATTGTTATATTATAAATAATAATAATGAAGCAATTATAGTAGACCCAAGTGGAGAAGAAGAAAAAATAGAAGATTATCTAAAGCAAAATAATTTGAAACCTATTGCGATTTTTATAACACATTACCATTATGACCATATAGGAGCACTAGATTATTTTATAAAGAAATATAATCCTAAAATATATGATTATAAAACAATAGGTAAATATAAAGAAGCAAATTTGAAATTTACAGTATATCCAACAAAAGGTCACTCAAAAGATAGTGTTTCATTCTTCTTTGAAGATACACTTGATATGTTTGTAGGGGATTTTGTTTTTGAAGGAAGTATTGGAAGAATGGATTTGAGTGGTGGAGATGAGGAAGAAATGGCTTATAGTTTAAAATTTTTAAGAACTTTTAATCCATCCACTAAACTTTATCCAGGACATGGGAATACTACAAACTTAGAGAAAGAATTGAAAGAAAATCCATACATATGATAGCAGAGATTTTAATAGAATATAGCGTTAAACTTTTAGATAAAACATTCGATTATATAGTACCATCTAAATTTCTAAATGACATAAAAGTGGGACAAAAAGTATTAGTTCCATTTGGTAATCAAATAATCGAAGGTTTTGTTATGGGTATAAAAAAACAAGGAGTAGAAAATACTGACATAGAATATAAAGATATAATAGAAATAGTAGAAAGTACTTTTTGCCTCAATGAAGAACTTCTAGATTTAGGTAAAAAAATTCAAGAAATGACTTTATCAACGTTAATAAGTGCTTATCAAGTAATGTTTCCTAAAGCCCTAAAAGCCTCAAATAAAACACTTATAAACATTAAAACTAAAACACTAGTTTATTTAAACTCAGACATCAACATTAATGAATATAAAGAAAAAAATAAGAGAAAGAAAAAAGAAATAGAAATAATAGATAGTCTTTTAAATGAAAAAGAAATAGAAAGAAGCAAAATCTATTGTCCTTCACTAAAACATTTAATTGACAGTAAAATTGTGTTAACAAAAGAAATAGAAATGAAAAGAAATGTAAACTACATAAAAGAAGAAAAAAGAAATATCACTTTAACACAAGAGCAAGTTAATGCATACAATGAAATAATTAACAGTGATAATAAAAAAATTCTTCTTCATGGCGTAACAGGAAGTGGTAAAACAGAAATCTATATAAAACTAATAAGAGAAACTATCAACACTGGTAAAACAGCAATAATGCTTGTTCCAGAAATAAGTTTAACCCCACAAATAGTAGGAAGATTTATAAGTGAATTTGAAGGAAAAGTTGCAGTTATCCACAGTGGTCTAAGTGAAGGTGAAAAATATGATGAATATAGAAGAATTGTTAACAAAGAAGTTAGCATTGTAGTAGGTGCTAGAAGTGCAATTTTTGCTCCACTTGAAAATATCGGTGTAATTATAATTGATGAATGTGGTAGTTCTTCTTTTAAACAAGATGTAAACCCAAAATATAATGCTATAGATGTTGCTTTAATAAGAGGAGAAACGCATAATGCTTTCGTAATATTAGGAAGTGCGACACCACTACTTGAACAATATGCAAGAGGACAAAAAGGAATATTTAAATTAATTACATTAAATAGTAGAGTTAGTAGCCATTTTCCAACTATAAACATTGTAGACATGAATGAAAGTGCAAAACAAAGAAATTTCTATATGAGTAATGAACTTAAAGTAAAACTAGTTTCTTGCCTAAGCAAAAATGAACAAGCAATAATTTTATTAAATAGAAGAGGTTACTCAACATTTATGAGTTGTGCTTCATGTGGATATGTATGGAAGTGTCCTAACTGTGATATATCATTAATCTATCATAAAAGCACTAATAACTTAAGATGCCACTATTGTGGATACACCACTAAAATGACAAATATTTGTCCATCTTGTAAAGAAGAAGCAATCAAAGACTTAGGAATGGGTACTGAAAAACTAGAACAAATTATAAAGGAAACTTTCCCTGGAGTTAGAACAGTAAGAATGGATTTAGACACTACATCTAAAAAAGGTGCACATCAAAGCATCATAGAAAAATTCAAAAATCATGAATATGATATTCTAATAGGAACACAAATGATATCAAAAGGCTTAAACTTTAAAAATGTTACATTAGTAGGAATAATTAATGCTGATACTTCACTTAACATACCAGACTTTAGAAGTGGAGAAAGAACATTTGAGCTTTTAATGCAAACTGGTGGAAGAACTGGAAGATATGAATTACCAGGTGAGGTAATCATTCAAACATATAACCCAAAAAACTATGTATTAGAATGTGTAAAAAAACATAGTTATGTGGACTTTTACAATAAAGAAATGTCTATTAGAAAAACATTAAAATATCCTCCATATTACTACATAGTATCAATAAAAATAATAAGTGATGATTACGTTATAGCAAGAAATGAAAGTGTAAAAATAAAAAATTACTTAGAAAGAAATCTATCTAAAAACTTTATTATTTTAGGACCTTCAACTGCAAGCGTATTTAAACTAAAAAACAAATACTATTTCCAAATAATAATAAAATATAAACAAAATGAAAACTTAATGAAAGTATTAAAAGAAATAAATGATGTATATGTTACTAACAAAGTAAAAGTAGATATTAACATAAATCCTTTAAATCTTTTATAGTTATTAACAACTAGATTTGATATAATTAAATAAGGAAAAGTGATAAAAAGAAAAATAAACCCCCTAGTTAATGGAGTAAGATTTAGTGAATATGAAAGTGAGTTGATATAAATGAAAGATAAAAAAGTAGTATTTATGGGAACACCAGACTTTGCTGTCCCAGTATTAAAAAAATTAATAGAGAGTACTACAGTCGTATTAGTGGTAACACAACCTGATAAACAAGTAGGAAGACACCTTACACTAGAGGCAACACCAATAAAAAAAGTAGCGCTTGAAAACAACATTCCAGTATTTCAACCAACAAAAATAAAAACAGATTATGCCCCTATATTAGAGTACAATCCAGATATACTAATTACCTGTGCGTATGGTCAAATAATACCAACTGTTCTTCTAGATGCGCCAAAGTATGGTGCTATAAACATTCATGCTTCACTCTTACCAAAACTAAGAGGAGGTGCACCTATCCACAAATCAATCATTTATGGTGAAAAAGAAACAGGCATTACTATAATGTACATGGTAGACAAGATGGATGCTGGAGACATAATCGAGCAAGAAAAAATAGAAATAACTGATGAAGATAATGTTGGAACTATACATGACAAATTAAGTGAAATAGGCGCAAACCTTTTAATAAAAACATTACCTAGCATATTTAATAAAACTAACAAAAGAATTCCTCAAGATGAAAGCAAAGTAACATATGCATATAACGTAACAAGAGAAGAAGAAAAAATAGACTTTAACAAGACAGCAAGAGATGTCTTTAACCAAATACGAGGTCTTTACCCTTACCCAGTAGCCTACACAACACTACATGACAACATAATAAAAATAACATCTTCAAGAGTTAGTAATAACATAAAAGGTAAACCAGGAGAAATAACTGGGCTTTCAAAAGAAGGAATAGAAGTTAAATGCAAAGACACAAGCATTATAATAACAAGACTAAAACCAAGTGGAAAAAAAGAAATGGAAGCACGAGATTTCATAAATGGTTATGGTCGTGAAAATTTATTAGGGAGTTGTTTTAAATAAT
>CAYWED010000056.1:0-6990 GCA_964457135.1 uncultured Muribaculaceae bacterium | reverse complement strand
ATAGTAGAAAATGAAAAAATAATAATGATTGAAGATACATTAGAGCTTCACTTAGATAGGATTTTTCCTCATAGAGATATAGTTGCAATGAAAACAAATAATATTGCAAGTTATAGCGATATATTAGTTGCGTGTATGAGACAAAACCCTAAATGGATATTACTTTCTGAGGTACGTAGTGCTGAAGCTGTTACAGCTGTTAGAAACTCTATTAGTAGTGGACATAATATTTTGTCAACTATACACTCTGAAAAGGCTAGTGGAATTCCTATGCGTTTATATAGTTTACTTGAAACTAACTTAGATGTTGACCAATTTTTGAAAAGTATGCATAGATATATACATTTAGGTGTACATGTAAAGGGATATATGTCTAAACAATATGGAAGATTTCAAAGGGAAATTGTTGAAGTATGTGAGTTTTATGTAGATGAGAATAATAATGCTAAAACTAATATTCTTTATACTAAGGGCGCTAATGGTGTTGAGACTTATCATAATCCAACTTCTAATTTATTAGAATATTTAGGTGCACAAGGTATTTATTTGCCAAAGGAGACATTTGTGAAAGAGGATACAACTTTGAAAGAAGTTGTAGTAAAAGAATCTAAAGAGATTTTTTAGATAGAGAGGTGAACTTATGTATATAGAAATAGGTATTATCGCATTAATTATAGCGTTCATGATTTTATATAGAAAAAATACTGGAACTAAATTTTATAAATATATTTCTAATGGCGTAAGTGAAATCTATAATAAATATGCACCCTATTCATTTAAAATGGTTAGGGAGAAGACTAAAGAATTAGGACAAGAATATACACCAAGACAATATGTAATACAAGCTGTTATATTTGCAGGAGGAGCTGGAATCATATCATATTTATATTTTTATAATATAGTTATTTCAATAATTTATGCTTTTATTGCAGTTATGTTTATTCCATATTTGGCATATTTGAGATGTAATAAAGTTTATAGTGAGTTTATATTTGAACAAATTCAGGTATATTCTACAAATGTTATTATGGAGTTTAATACTACACAATCTTTTGTTAAAGCTCTTGAGGGTGTAAAAGAAAGTGGAGTTTTAGAAGACCCAGTACTCTCAGATGTGAATGAAATGATTTCTATAGCATATAGTAGTTCTACTATAGATGATGCCATAGCATATATGAATAGTAAGTATGATTTCTATGTAATTAGAAATATGCATCAATTATTCTTGCAAATAACTAAAGAGGGTTCTAAAGATTCAGGACAAGCTTTAGAGGGAATGCTACAAGACATAGATATGTTAGTAGAAAGTGTTTATAGAGATAGAATAGATAGACAAAACTTCCATAAGCAATTCTTAACATTTGGTATTGCTTTATATTTCTTAGTTGCTTTAGTACAATATTTATTAGGAAATGAAAGCTATTTGCAACTTATTAATTTGTGGTATGTTCAAATAATGTTACATGCTATTATAATTATTAATACGTACTTTTTAGTAAGTGGAGAAAAATATTATAATGAGGATGTGGGTGCCGAATGATGTTAGAAATTGCAGCAGTTGGGATTTTACTTGTTATTGTATTCTTTGTTCAAGGTAAAATTGATGGGAATAAGTTTATAAAAGATAATGAGAAAGTTTTTAAACTATTAAAAGAAGATGACTATGATTTCTTAGTAGCAGCTAAATATGGTGAAGGAGTAGATGCTAACGTACTTTTTGAAAAAAGAGTAAAGCAAGGGTTATTGGTTTTAGTAATATTAGTAGTAGTATTTATATCTAATTTAAACTTTGTAAATTTAATTGTATGCTTTATTGTTTCATATTTAGTGTTTAAATCTGGTTATAGTAATTTAAAAAGTTATTATAAAAAGCATTTACATGAGATTGATTTACTTCTTCCATATTATTTAAAAAGCTTAGAGATTTTGATTCAACATTATACTGTGCCAGTAGCGCTTAGTAAGAGTGTTGACCAAGCTCCTAGTATATTTAAAGATGGACTTAGAGAATTAATTGGAAGTATAAATGCAGGGGACTCGACAATTGACCCTTATATGGCTTTTGCTATTAAGTATCCTGTAAGAGATTCAATGAGAATGATGAGACTATTATATAGATTAGGTCTTGGTAATCAAGAAAGAAAACAAGACCAATTAATCGTATTTTCAAGAACTATTTCTAATTTACAATCTAAGAGTAGAGATATGAAATATAAAGAACGTTTGGAAAAGATGGAAAAGAAAACTATGGTTATGCTTTCAACTACAGGTGTTGGAGTTATGATTATATTGTTACTTGCTATTTTGCAAATGTTTACATCAGTATAGAACATATTATATGTTCTTTCTTTTTATAATATTATTATTTTGTGTTAAAAATGTGGTGTTTTAGAAAAAATATATGTATCAAAAAGGTGCAATTTTCATTAAACATTCGTATCAAAAAGGTGCAAAAATATGAAATAAGGGTATCTAGAAAGAATTTTGGATTTGAAAATAATATAAAATCTATTCCTTTATATGCGATATTTTTGATTAAGTAAGTTGATATTTTACAAAAAATATTAACTTTTTTGTAAAAAGACGTGGGAAAAAGTAGGAGATTACAGTGAAAAGTCGTGGGAAAAAGTAGTAAATTACAATAAAAAGTCGTGGGAAAAAGTAGTAAATATAATAATAATTGCTTGAGAAAAAGCCTTATAAATGCTATAATTAGGTATAGAAAAGGAGAATTTTATGTTAGAAAGAAAAATAATTAAAAAATTTTTGTTATGGAAAGAATATAACAAAGAAAATCCTAATGATAAACAATGTTTATTAGTTAAAGGAGCAAGGCAAGTAGGAAAAACATTTATTATAGACCAATTTTGTAAAGAAAATTATAAATCTTATATTTATATTAATTTTGAACTTATGCCTGAATACAAAGAAATTTTTGATGGTAATTTAGATATTAACACTTTAATTAATAAACTATCTTTAGCATTTAGTAATATAACCATAGTACCCAATGATACAATAATATTTTTAGATGAAATACAAAGTTGTCCAAATGCTAGAGTTGCTCTTAAAAGTTTTGCAATGTGCGAATATTTAGATGTTATATGTTCAGGCTCACTATTAGGATTATATTATAAAGAAATAACTTCATATCCAGTTGGATACGAAGAAACATTAGAAATGTACCCTCTTGATTTTGAAGAATTTTTATGGGCATTAGGTGTAAAAAAAGATTTAATAGATAATTTAAGAAATTCCTTTAATTATATAACTAAAATTGATGAATTTATATTAAATAAAATATCTGAATACTTTAGATTATTTATGATTGTAGGAGGAATGCCTAGAGTAGTAAAACGATATATTAAAGATAATAATTTAATAAGAGTATTAAAAACTCAAAAAGATATAATAAATAATTATTTACTTGATATAAATAAATATGCACCAAGTAAAGAAAAACAAAAAATTAAGAAATCTTTTGATAGTATTCCTGTGCAATTAGCAAAAAAAAATAAAAAGTTTAATTATAATGATATATTAGATGATGAAAAAAATGTAGGTGAAAGAGAATATGCAAGTAGTTTAGATTGGTTAAAAGATGCAGGAATTATAAATTATTGTTACAATTTAACTGAACCAGCAGCACCATTATTAAGTAATATAAAAATTAATTGTTTTAAAATATATATGAGAGACACTGGATTATTACTTTCTAAAATGGAAAATGGTGTTGGTTCATCCATAATGAATAAAGATTTATATATTAATGAGGGTGCAATTGTAGAAAATATTTGTGCAGAAGAAATTATAACAAGATATGAAAATGTAATGTATTTTGAAAAGAAAAGTAAATTAGAAATAGATTTTGTATTAAATATTGATGGAGTTGTAACTGCAGTAGAAGTTAAATCTGGAAATAATAAACAATCTAAATCTTTAAAATCAATAATAGAAAATTATCCTACAGTTAGTAGATATATTAAGTTTGAAAAAGATACTAATATTTATAAAGATGAAAATGGAATAGAACACTATCCATTGTTTATGATTATGTTTTTATAGTTAAAAGGCTAATATTTTACAAAAAAATGTTAACTTTTTTTTGATTACTTGCTAAATAAAAATGTTTAAAGTATAATAATAAGTGTAATAATAATAAGAGGAGGATGATTTATAAATGAAAGAAGCTACAGGAGAATTAAATATGACAGTTATTACCGTAATAGCAATAGCAGCAGTAGCAGCATTATTCTATGCATTCGTTTGGCCTATGATTCAAAGAACTATAGTTCAACAAACATGTAATACATATGGACCAGGATATACAGCTGAGAAAGTAGCAAATGGAGAAAGTACTGCATGTAACACTTCAAGTGATAAAACTAGTTGTTGGGTATGTAAATGTGATGCAGCTAAAGGTTGTACTACAGGTGATATAAATGCTGATAAATAGTTTATTAATGATTGATTAGGAGTATAATATGAGAGAAGCGATTGGTGGAACTTGGTTAATTGGTTTTGTGGTGCTATTTATAGTACTCTTTTCAGCATATTTAGCTGTTTCAATTAATTATACTAAAGCTTTTAAAGTTAAGAATCAAATTATTAATATAATTGAAGAGAACGAAGGGTTTACTACTAGTGTAGGGGTAGTTAGTAGTAAACCTGACGACCAACTTATGAAAAGTAGTAAGACTGAAGATAAAGTTTACTATTATTTAAAAAATGTAGGTTATGCTACAACTAAAATAGATGAGAGTAGATGCCCTAATGGGGAGATGTATGAGGGTGGATATTGTATCCAAAAAACTTGTACTGCTCAAGGGGCATATTATAAAGTCACATCATTTATAAAGATAGAATTACCATTAATATGGGATTCATTTGTTATTCCAATTAATGGTGAGACTAAAGTGTTATATCATACTAATGATAGTAATGATATAAAGTGTAAATAGAAAGGGATAAATGTATGAATGTAATAGTTGCTAATAAATATAAAGATATGCTTAGTGGACTTGATATTGAGGTTATTAAATCTTTAGAGGGAGTTTTTGATGTAAATGAGGTTATTGATACATTTTCGAACTTCTATTTTGACCGTATGATTTTAGATATAACTGCTTTAAATGATTATAATAATATGGATGTACTTCAAAAGTTAAGTATAAATCTTGATATGAATAAAGTTATTTTATTACTTGATGATAGTGAAGAGAGTTCTAGTGGACAATATTTATCTAAATTAATATCTATGGGTATTTATAACTTTACAAGGAATTTAGAAGGAATTAAATATCTTTTACAAAATCCTAATAGTTATAGAGATGTTGCTCATATACATAATGTTAACTCTGAAAATGGAGAAGCATATGAAGGTGGTTCAGGTAATACAAGAGTTATCGGTGTAAAGAATTTAATAGAGGGAAGTGGAGCTACTACACTTGTTTATATGATGCTTAAGCATTTGGAAGATAATTATAGTGTATGCGCTTTAGAAGTTGATAAGAGAGATTTCTTATATTTTGATAATAAAGAAATGACTAGTACAACTAGTGCTGATTTGCCTAAAGAGTTAATGAAAAGAAGAAATTATGATGTTGTATTAATTGATTTAAATACTTATAATGACCCGATGATTTGTAATGAGGTTTTATATTTGATAGAGCCATCAATATTAAAACTTAATAAATTAATGAAAAGAGATAGAAGAGTTTTTGAAAAACATGTTAATGATAAAATAGTCTTAAATAAAAGTAACATATCTAGTAGTGATATGAATGTGTTTGAATATGAAGCTAAAGCTAAAATATTTTATAATTTACCAGCATTAGATGACAGAAAAGAGACTAGTAGAGAAATTAACGGATTGTTATCTAAATTGGGATTTGCTAAACAAAGTTCAAGTTTAGATGAAGAAGATGACTCTAAGAATAAATTATTAGGTATGTTTAAATTTTAATATAAAGTATATATTTTTGTTAGAATATAAATTAGAAGGGAAAATATTATGGGTGTGTTTTACATTTTAAATAGTATAAACATTTGTACTGATTTAGTAAGAATATGGACACTTATTGGTTATTGTATATTAATTATACAGATAGTTGTTCCGTTATTATTAATAATATCAGGTATGATAACTATGGCTCAAGCAGTAATGAAACAAAAAGATGATGAAATTAAAAAGGCTCAAAATCTTTTGATTAAAAAAGTAATAGCGGCTGTTATGTGTTTTTTAGTTATAACAATTACTAGAGCTGTAGTTGGGTTAGTTGTGGAAAATGGTAATAATTCTGATGATGGATGGCAACGGTGTGTAAAGTGTTCATTTAATCCCAATGAAGATGGATGTACGATTAAAGATACAGATTAGAGTAGCTTAATATAAATTGATTTTGAAAGTTTGTATAAAAATTTAAATGTAAAGTGTACGTATTTATTTGACAATTAATATGTGTTTATATTAAAATTGTATTTAGGAAGAAGGAGAAAATTATGAATATGTTTTATATTATGGAAACTATTAATGTGTGTACTGACTTAGTTATGGTTTGGACTATTTTAGGATATATTATTTTAGCTATTCAAATAGTTGTACCATTATTATTAATAATATCTGGTATGATAACTATGGCTCAAGCAGTAATGAAACAAAAGGATGATGAAATTAAAAAAGCCCAAAATCTTTTAGTGAAAAAGATTATAGCAGCTGTTATATGTTTTCTAGTAATAGCAATTACTAAAGTTGTAGTAGGACTAGTTTCAACAGGAGATTGGGAAGGATGCGTTAGTTGTGCTTTAAATCCAACTGGTTCAGGATGTGGTTTTTCAAAAACTGAAATTCATACACCTGCTGCTAGTGATGGACAAGATAATCAAGGACAAGGACAATAAGAAAGTAATTAAGTGCTTAAATGAGCACTTTTTTGTATGGGTGAATTCTCATAGTAAATTCCCGCGTTAAAGTAAATGTTTATAGTCGAC
>CAYWED010000055.1:0-7071 GCA_964457135.1 uncultured Muribaculaceae bacterium | reverse complement strand
ATTTTAAGATTTAGATATAAAAAATACGTTCAAAATTTAATATCTTCAAAAATACATTAAATTTGTACTTTCAATTTTTAATTTTAAACGTATTAATTTATTATAAAACTTTACATTATTTTACATTTTTTGTTGTTTTTATCATATTTTAATTTTTCTTTTATATACTTTAATATGATAAAGAAAATATTAGAATTTTTTAAGAAGTTTGCATTTTTTACTACAAGTTATAGTATTAATGTGTTTCCAGAACCTTTAAGTGCTGAAGAAGAAGAAAGATATATTTTTCTTGCTACTAATGGAGACGCAGAGGCAAGAAGTATTTTAATCGAGCATAATCTTAGATTAGTCGCGCATATTGTTAAAAAGTTTGATTCTTTTAATGAGAATACTGATGATTTAATAAGTATAGGTACGATTGGTTTAATTAAAGGAATAGATACATATAATCCTAGTAAACCTGTAAAACTTATAACATATGCTGCTAGGTGTGTGGAAAACGAGATTCTTATGTATATTAGACAAAATAAAAAGAGTCAAAATAATGTTAGTTTAAATGATTCAATTGGTTATGATAAAGATGGAAATGAAATTACTTTAGCAGATGTTATAAAAGAAGAATATGTTGATTCAGGAGATGTTATTCTTTTAAAGGATAATGTAACATTGTTAAAGAAATATATAGGAGTTTTAAATAAGCGAGAAAAAGATATTATAATTAGAAGATATGGGTTACTAAATAAAAAGGAAGAGACTCAAAGAGAGATTGCTAAAGAATTAGGTATTAGTAGAAGTTATGTTTCTAGAATTGAAAAAAGAGCATTAGTTAAACTTCTAAGGGAATTCATGAAGAATAATAAAGTGTAACTTATGCTTTTTTTGTTTGATTTAAAATACTGTCTTTTAATGAGTAAAACTCCTCTATACTACTTTCAAGTCCTACAAATGTATTTGGATTTTTTCCATTTATTTCTAATATTTTAGGAGTTACTAACATACTTTCATATTGTAATATAAGGTTTTCTATTTCTTCATTGCTCATACTCTCATTTTTTATTATTTTTTCTATTTTTGCTTTAAAGTATTTAATTAAAGTGTTTTGTACTTTTGCAACTAGATTTTGATAGCAATCTAGACGTCTTATGCAGTGATAGTCTTCTATTCTTCTAAAAAGATTATAAGATTCTTCTTCATCATTAATTAATTCATTTAAACTTTTCTCTATTTCTTTTGTTCCTAGGTTTCCAAAATATGATTTAATCATTATTTCAGGATCTAGTATAAATATTAGTTGATTTACAAATAATTCTTCTACATAATATGAGCACGCTACTTCAATAGTATTTGGTATTAGTGCACAGGCAATTACCTCTGTCATTGCTTCTGTTAATCCTCTATTTTGTTCACTTTCGTTGTCAGTTGGATATTTGTCAAAACCAGTTAAGGCAACACCAGAGTCTTTATCATAGTAAGTGCTTGCCATGTGAATTAATTCGTGGACTATTGTATGTGTAAGTTCTTTCCAATAAAGGTCGTCAATATTAGGGTACTTTTTAGACAAGTTATCTATAAATTTCAAATAACTAGGTGATACTTCTAATATATTTAATCTTGTATTATAAGTTGCCGATATATCATTTTCTTGCGAATCTTCATTAGATGGAATGTTTGATAAATCAGCATCAAAATTTAATTTAGTTTTTAAAGTTTCTAAATTTCTATATAAGTTTTTTCTATATCCTATTGGTATTCCTTTTTCGATTCCTTCAAGTAAACTTTTTATATAAGCTTTATTTTCAATGTTATTATTATTTTCTATTAGATAGTCTAAATAATCACTTTTATATATGTAACTTCTTTCTTTGTTAAATAAATTTAGTAGAAATTCTTTTTCAAATTCAGTTAATTCTATAATGTTTCCATCTATTTCTTTTTTGTATTTTGTTTCTTTGTTTTCTCTTATTATTAAAATTTTTCCAATACTTAAATTTATAAAATCTGTTTCCATAATTATATCCTCTATATTTATTTTATCATATTGATTAGCTATTTGCTTATGATTATTTTAATAATTTGCATTTTTTGTATTTTATTTTTGTATTTAATTTGTCACCATTGATTAAAGTGTTGATTTTTTCTAATTCTAGCGATAGAATGAGTTTATGGAGATTGGTCGTGACCCGTAGGGTTGCGGTCATCTCTTTTTCTTATATAAATGCAAACTACCCTACTTGATTTTTCAATATTTATTGTGTGCTTTGTACCTAATTTGTTGCTTTTCTTAAAAAAACTATTGATTTTTCTAAATTTTAGTGTATAATATTGAGATAAATTCGAGGGGGATTAGGGATTTATGGAAACAAAACATTATTTTTCATTAGTAAGTGATAGAATTAGTGAATTAAAAACAAGATTAAATGAACTTACTGAACTAATAGATGATTTAGAGTATGAAGATAATAAAAATTTATTAGAAAGATATAAATTAGAATTAGAGTTTGTTAAAGGAAAAATCAAGTATTTGAGTGAAATAGAACAATTACCTTTATATATTAGTATATCTAGTTTAAGTAAAGCAGATATTATTGAAATGGAGACTAAGAAGAATATTTCATTTGGAGAGTTATTAGGAAAATTACATATAGATAAAGTTGCATCAATAGTAAATAAGAAAAAAGTAGTGACTCTTTCCTATTTAAAAGAAGCATTTATGGATGATTATGATGCAATCTTAGATTTAATTAATATGCAAAATGTGAACTTTGTTTGTAGTAGTAAAATTAGAGAATTATATAATAGTAACGAAAAGTCTATGCAACAATTAGGAATTGCTGAAAAGAGATTAAATAGAGTTCAAGATAAAGTAAATAGTGATATTAGTAAAGTCTCTAGAGATTATGATGTTGTTACTATTAAAGAAATTAAGAAATACATTAATAATCCAAATGATAAATTAAGTAAAGAATTTATACTAAAACATAAAGATAAGATATTAGAGATGGATCCTAGTATGGAGAAGACAATAAATAAGTTAACTCGTAAAGATAAGTTTTCATTTATTACTAAGTTCTTACCTAAAAAGAGAAATAAAAATGAGCAAAAATGTTTAGATAAAATTGTAGAGTCTTATAAAAATGATACAAAATTAGAAAGTTTAGGTATTGAAACAAATGTAGATTTATTTGAAATGAATGGTAATAAACTTAAGAAATTTATGAAGAAATTAGATAAAGCAATAAATAATAAGAGACAAGAATTAAAGAATGTTAGAGATAATATAAATAGTACTAGAGAAGTAACTTTAAGTGAAATTAAAAAACTTGATTTAGTTAAAGAAGATAAAAAGAAAAAATTTATTTCACTAATACATAGTAAATGTAATTTTATTCCTAAGATGTTTGAAGATCAATTATGGAATGAACCAGATTTAAAAAATTCTTTAATTAAAGTTGCTTGTTTACAAGAAGAAAAGATGTTAGTTCAAAAGTTATCAGATTGGCAACCAAATATTAATGAAGATATTGAGTATCTAGAAGAAGAACATTCAAGAAAGCTAACTGCTTAATTAGTTAGATTTAAAAGTCATTTTATGGCTTTTTTATTTTGGGGTAAAAGAAAAGCCATGAGTTTTTGTCATAACTTTAAATTTTATATTTTTTCTATTTTTACTTTGAATGTATTTCCTGTGTCATCTGTAATTTCATGTTCTATAGTATTTAAGTTAGAAGAGTATGTGGCAAGTAATTCGCTTTCTATTTCAGCCTTATATTTATCTATGATATTAGTTTTCAACTCTTCGCTTGTATTTATTTCTAGTTTTATTCTATCTGATATATCTAATCCAATATTTTTTCTTAATACTTGTAAACTTCTTATTAGATCTCTTAGTATTCCTTCATTTACTAAATCACTCGTAAGTGTTACATCAAGTATTATGAAGTTAGTTCCATCACTTGTACTATTAAATCCTTCTTTTGCATGCATACGTACATCTAGCATATCTTTAGAAAGTGTATATTCTTCACCGTTTAGTGTTATTACTTTTCCATCTACTTCGTTTAAATCTTCTTCAGTGTAAGACTTTAATAATTCAGCAAAAGCATTTACATTCTTACCAAATATACGTCCAACTGTCTTGAAGTCTGGTTTTATTTCATATCTTAAGTATTCACTAAAGTTAGTGATGTATATTACATTTTTAACATTTAGTTCTTCTTTTATTAAATCTTCTAGACCACTTAAGATTTTTTCATTCTTTTTGTCAAGTAATACTTCATTAAGTGGTTGTCTTATTTTTATGTTTGCTTCTTCTCTTGTGTTTCTTCCAAGACTTATTAAGTCTCTTACTAAGTCCATTCTAGTTTCTAACTCGTTATTTATTAAAGACTCATCATATTTAGGAAAATCACTTAAGTGAACGCTTTCTTCGCCAGTTAAGTTTCTATATATTTCTTCACACATAAATGGGCTTACAGGTGCTATTAGTTTAGACAAGCCTACTAATACATCACAAGTTACTTTATATACTGCTAGTTTAGAGTTATCTAACTCACCTTTCCAGAATCTTCTTCTGTTTCTTCTTATATACCAGTTAGATAAGTCTTCATTTAAGAATGTTACTATTGGTTTTACAACTCTATTTAAGTCATAGTCGTTATATGCATCTGTTACATCTTTAACTAAACGATTATATTTAGATAATAACCACTCGTCTATTTCTTCATAATCAGTATTGTTTATAAAATCTCCCACCTCAAGTTTATCTGCATTAGCATACATTACAAAGAAGTTATAAGTGTTTTTAAGAGTGCTAAATACTTTACTGTTTACTTCTTTTACACCTTCTTCATCAAATTTTAGTGGTGTCCATACAGGGCTAGCATAGAGCATATAAAATCTTATAGGGTCTGCTCCATATTTAGTCATTATTTCTTCAGGATTTATTATATTTCCTGTAGATTTACTCATTTTTTTACCTTTTGCATCTAACATCATGTCATTTACTACCACATTTTTGTAACTTGAAGTTCCTGATACTATTGCACTTATACATAATAGTGAATTAAACCATCCTCTTGTTTGGTCTACTCCTTCAGCAATAAAGTCGGCTGGAAATTGACTTTCAAATAGTTCTTTATTTTCAAACGGATAATGGAACTGTGCATAAGGCATTGCACCTGAATCAAACCATACGTCCATTACATCTAATACTCTAGACATAGATTTACCACACTTAGGGCATTTTATATGTAAGCCGTCTACGTAAGGTCTATGAAGTTCAATATCATATACATTAATGTCTTCTATTAATTTTTCTTGTAATTCACTCCTAGAACCAATGCATTCAACATGACCACATTCGCAAGTCCATAATGGCATTGGACAACCCCAGTATCTGTTTCTAGATATTCCCCAGTCTATCATGTTTTCTAGCCAGTTATTAAATCTTTTTTCTCCTACATATTCAGGATACCAATTTACTTTTTTGTTAGCCTCGATTATTTTATCTTTGTATTCAGTTGTTTTTATATACCATGCTGGTTTTGCATAATAGATTAAAGGACTTTTACATCTCCAACAATGAGGATAATCATGTGTTAATTTTATTTTCTTAAATAATTTGTCATTTTCTTTCAAATATTTTACTATTTCTATTTCTAAGTCTTTGTCTGTTACAGTTCTACCTTTCCAAGGTCCAGTAGTGTAACATCCATCTTTTCCGACAGATTGTACGAAGGCAATTCCATTTTCAGTGCATACACGGTTATCATCTTCACCATAAGCAGGGGCTATATGGACCATACCTGTACCATCTGCATCTGTTACATAGGAGTCAGCTAAAACAACAAACGCTTTACCTTCTACATTTACAAAAGGTAATAATTGTTCATATTTTTTACCTACTAAATCTTTACCCTTATATGTTTCTAATATTTTGAATTCATCCCCTAACACATTATTTGCAAGACTTTCTCCTATTATGAATTTATAGCCCATAGATTCAACTTTTAAGTAAGTATAATCAGGATTTACACAGACTGCTACGTTATCCATAAGTGTCCAAGGAGTTGTTGTCCAAACTAGCATATAAGTGTCTTCATCAACTAGTTTAAAAGGTACTATTACTGTGTTTACTGAGTCACTCTCATAACCTTGACTTACTTCATTTTGAGATAATTCTGTTCCACATCTAGGACAATAAGGTAATACTTTGTTTCCGTGATAGATTAAATCTTTATTAAAGATTTCTTTAATTAACCACCATTCACTTTCAATATACTCATTAGAGCAAGTGATGTAAGGATTTTCACAATCTATAAGTTGTCCCATCATGTCAGTTACTTTATTTATTTCATCTATGTTAGTAGCAGTTTCTTTATTACATTCTTTACAGAAGTTTTCTACTCCAAATTTTTCTATGTCTGCTTTTGTTTTAAATCCAAGTTTTTTTTCTACGTTAACTTCAATTGGAAGTCCATGAGTATCAAGTCCAATTTTACGAAGTACTCTTTTACCTTGCATTGTTTTATATTTACAGAATGCGTCTTTTATTGTTTTTGCAAATACATGGTGAATACCAGGCTTAGCATTAGCATATATTGGACCATCATAAAATACGTAATCTTCACAACCAGTTCTGTTTTCTATTGTTTTATTTAGTAGGTCCATTTTCTTCCAACTATCTAATATTTCTTTTTCAACTTCAATGTTTGTTTTTTTGATTTCTTTAAACATAATATCCCTCCTCAAAATAAAAAGGACTAGCAAGGAGTCAAATGTATGACGGTGCCATCCTTTTGTTTTCTTAATTACTTTTAACGCATAAATTATATGCGGGTTTAACTTATCCTTAAACCACATCTGGAGTGATTCATAAATACTTGTATTTGTTAGTTTTCACCAAGCACTAACTCTCTATAAAATACTTTTTAGTATTTAACGTCTCCGTCTTTTGTTTTTACATTTAATAGTTTACCAAAGATGCATGATTTTGTAAATATTTAATTGATGTTTAGCAGGATAAGTAAATGAAAAATATACGAAAAAAGCATTGACACCCATAATAATAGA
>CAYWED010000054.1:0-7132 GCA_964457135.1 uncultured Muribaculaceae bacterium | reverse complement strand
TATGGCAAGATTTTTAGAGGCTTGTGTTCTTGGGCGACTTAATATGATAATATGTGGTGGTACTGGTAGTGGTAAAACAACACTTCTTAATATTTTGAGTAGTTTTATAAGTAACCGTGAAAGAATAGTAACAATAGAAGATGCAGCAGAATTAAGACTTCAACAAGAACACGTTATTCCACTTGAGACTAGAGTAATGAATTACGATAGAGAGGGAGAGGTAACTATTAGAGATTTAGTTATTAATGCTCTTAGAATGAGACCTGATAGAATAATAGTAGGAGAGTGTCGTGGAAAAGAAGCATTTGATATGTTACAAGCAATGAATACTGGACATGATGGGTCTTTGACAACACTGCACGCTAATGGTGGGGTTGATGCTTTAAATAGATTAGAGACTATGGTTTTAATGAGTGGCTTAGATATTCCAATTAAAGCAATTCGTGAATACATATATAATGCAATAGATTTAGTAGTTAATATAGAGAGACTTAATGATGGAAGAAGAAAAATAGTAAGTATTAGTGAACTTGAGACTATGGAAGATGGTACTATAATATTAAAAGATATATTTGCATTTATTCAAGAAGGATTAACTGATAATGGACAAGTAAATGGAGAATTTATAAGATATGATTTTATTCCTAAAGTATTAAATAAATTAAGGCAAAAAGGAATAGTAGATATAGATTATATTTTTGAAAACCCTGGAGGTAAGAAATGAAACAAGGAGTAATAATTGAGTTATTAGTAGTTCAAATAATAGCAATAATTCTCCTTTTTGTAGTACTTGTTTATATTGTTAAAGTAAGACATAATATTGCTTTAGAAAGAAAATTTAATAAATATACAGTTTTACCTTTACATAATAAAGATATGTCAATATTTGATAGAATAAATAATTTTATAAAAAGAATTATCTCGCGTGTTTCTTCTATTATAAGTTCTTCTAAAGTTTTATCAAAATACGGAGAATCGTATGAAAAACACATATCATATGATGAATTAGATGAAAGAAGTGGAATAGATTATATAAGTATTAAGTTACTCCTTGGTATTATTACGGTAATTCTATATGTAATTACTATGATGTTTCAATATGTAAGTATAAGTTTTGCAGGATTAGTACTTAGTTTTACTTTAGGTTTTTTCCTTATTGATATATTTGTACAAATAGAATATAGAAAGAGAAGACGTCAAATTAGTGATGATTTATTAAAGGCAATAATAATCATGAATAACTCATTTAAGAGTGGTATGAGTATAATGCAAGCAATAGAAATTGTTAAAAATGAATTAGATGGTGCTATAGGAGATGAGTTTAAGAAAATTTATTTAGATATGTCTTATGGATTAACTATAGAGACTGTGTTTGATAGATTTTATAAAAGAGTAAAATTAGATGATGCTAAATTTATAACAACGAGTTTAACTCTTCTTAATAAAACTGGTGGTAATATAGTAAAGGTATTTAAAAGTATAGAAAGAGAATTCTTTGATAAAAAGAAACTTAATGATGAACTTAAAACAGCGACTGCCTCTAGTATGTTTGTATATAAATTGCTTTTGGTTGTTCCTTTTGTAATATGTTTTTTAATATTTATCTTAAATCCAAGTTACTTTAATCCTTTATTTAAAACACAGATAGGTTTGCTTGTAATTTTACTTATTTTGTTATTATATGTAATGTATGCAATTATTATTAAGAGAATAATGAGGATTGATGTTTAATGAATAATAGGTTTATTGAAAAAATTTATACTAAAAAAAGTATTGATAAAATAAGAAAGAAAACTACATTACTTGGAATTTATAATAAAATAAATCCAATTGATTTTATGAATACTAGATTGATTTTAAGTTTGCTTATATTTTTTGTAACATTTTTAGTTTCTCCTTATGCATATGTTATAAGTCCTTTAATTACAGTAGTATTTTATGTAGGAATAGAGTATGTTGTGTTAGATATGAGAATTAAAAAAAGAGCAAGTAAATTAGATTATGAAGCACTTTTCTTTTTTGAGGTTTTGACTTTGTCTTTGGAAACAGGAAGAAATTTAAAGAATGCACTTGATTTGACAGTTAGAAATATAGATAGTGAACTTGCAGATGAATTTGGAGTAACACTAGAGGCAATAGAATATGGTAAGACTTTGACTGAGGCATTAAATGATATGAAAAAGAGAATACCAAGTGATACTATTAATAATGTAATTTTAAATATAACTCATTCTAATGTATTTGGTAGTGAGGTAATAGAAACTTTATATAATCAAGTAGATTATTTAAGAGATAAGAAACTTTTTGAAGCAAAAGCACATATTGCGAAGATGCCTATAAAAATCAGTATAGTTTCAGTAGTGTTCTTTATACCAATAATACTACTTTTAATCTTGAGTCCTGTTTTGATTAATTTAATTTAATGTTTTAGGAATGTGAGGTAAATAATTTTCACGTTTCTTTTTTTAACTTTTCACAGAATTTGCACAAAGGATTAGTATTATTTGTTTAAGAAAGAGGAGATAATATGAGAAAATTAGAGAATGTTGTGGAAATCATGACAATAATCATTTTAAGTGTGCTTATTGTTTTTACAGTTAATACTGCAAGAAATGACGATGTATCTTTAAAAGATATGAGGGGTGAGCCTTTAGCAAATGAAAGTGGATTTAGAGATGAGATAGCGAAAGATAATATGCCACCTAGTGATGGTAAAAATCACCTATGGAAGAGAGTAGAGAACACGGGGAATTTGGGGTAAAAGATTTTGAAAGAAATGAAACTAGAGAAATTAAAACTAAATATTATGTTTTATTAATAGTTGAAAGTCTAGGGTTAGGATTAGCTATTGTTTATTTGATTTTATCAAATTTTAATAGAAAGACATTTAAAGAAACATTTGTAAATAGTGATAAAATTATAATTTATGTTTTGAGTGCAGTAATAATTGCTAGTGTGCTTACAGTACTTGAATTTAGCATTGTAAAAAATAAAAAGATAGAAGAGGCTAGTGAAACTCAAAAAGAAACAACCAAAAGTGATGTAAGTGTTGGACAGGTAGTAAGTGATGAGGTAATTAGTCTTAATGAGTATGATAGTAATATTACTTTAAAAGATGCAAAAGAATATACTTTAACTGGAGAATTTAATCATTCAATAATAATAGATAGTAACGAGGAAGTTATACTTAATTTAGAAAATGTAAAAATTAATAGTAATCTAACCGCAGCTATTGTTAATAAAAATAACACTAAATTAACTATAAATTTAGTTGATGGTAGTGAGAACACTTTAAAGGATGGGGGCTCTAGTGAATATGATGCTGCAGTTTACTCAGTTGGGGCACTAACTATAAATGGCAGTGGTGTATTAAATGTTTATGGATGCCAAGTTGAAGGTGAAGGAATAGCTACTGAAACTAATGATATTGTAATTAATGGAGGTAATATTTATATAGAAAGTAATGATGATGGAATTAATGCAGGTAAAGATGGAGGCACCATTATTATTAATGGAGGAAATGTTACTATAAAAGCGAGTGGAGACGGGATTGACTCTAATAAAGATTTAGTAATTAATGGAGGAGTTATTTTTACTGCTGGCTCTAGTTTAGGAGGAGATGCTGGAATTGATACTGATGAAGGATTTCAAATTAATGGAGGGTTTGTTATAGCATTAGGTAGTGATATGTTAGAGAGTCCTTTAAAATCTTCTAAACAAAATTTTGTTACATTTAATTTAAAGAATAAAATTATGGAAAACGAACTAGTAACTTTACTTGATGAAAATAATAATGTAATAGTTTCTTTCAAAGCTTTAGTAGACTTTAAAACATTAATAATTAGTACAGAAGAAATGAGTGATAAAACATATTATTTATATCAAGGAGGAGAAAATAAAGGCACTATTAAGAATGGCATTTATAGTCAAAGTAATTATGTGTTAGGAACAAAAATTGCTGAATCTTAAAATATTTAAAAAATTCTTACTATAAAAGTAGGAATTTTTTTATGTTTGAAATGGTGTTTAAAATTAAAAATTGTATTTGCAAAATTGAATTTTATGTATTTTGTTATAGTACAATAAATTAGACCCTTGATATTATTTAATTTTCTTTAAATACATGCTATAATTTTTAATATAAAGTACAAAATAGAAGTAAGGAGTAAAAGTAGTAATGGAAAATACAATAATTTTATGTATAACAATATTCTTTGTAAGAATAATTGATACTTCTCTTGCAACAATGAGAACAGTAATGGTTGTAAGAGATAAAAGATTTGTAGCCTTTGTAATAGCATTTTTTGAAATATTTGTCTGGTTTCTAATAGTTAGAGAAGCACTTAATACTGACGCTGGTAATGTTTTAGCAATAGCAATATCTTACAGTGCTGGTTATGCTACAGGTGTATGGGTTGGAATGAAAATAACAGACAAATTTATAACTACAAATATTTCAGTAAATATTGTAGTACAGCAAAAAAATGAAATAATAAAAGAACTAATTGAGCATGATTTTGCAGTAAGCGTGAGTAAAGTAAAAGGTAAAGACCTAATAAGTAATAAATACATGATATTTGTAGCAACAACATCTAAAAGACTCCCACTTTTAAGAAAAATTATAACAAGAATAGATGACCACGCATTTATAGTAGTAAGTGAAAACAAAATGGTAATGGGAGGCTATAACAAATAATTAGTACCAAATAATACTCAAAATGCCTAAAAATCGAAAAAAAATGAAGAAAATGCAAAATAAAAAAAGCGATTTTGCTTTTTTTGTCGTATAAAGTATTAGGAGGCATTTTTATGGCATTTATAAACGAAGACATAATAAAACGTGTAAGAGAATCTAATGACATAGTAGACGTAATTGGTAGTTACCTTCCCTTAACGCCAAAAGGAAAAAATTTTTTTGCAGTATGCCCGTTTCATGACGACCATTCTCCATCAATGAGTATAAGTAGAGAAAAACAAATTTTTAGATGTTTCGTTTGTGGTGCTACTGGAAATGTTATAACCTTTGTTAAAGACTATGAAAAAGTATCGTTCGTTGAAGCAGTAGCTCTACTAGCAAAAAATGCAGGACTAAATGTGAAAATAGATAAACATAATCCTATAAATGAAAAATATAAAGAATATTACAAAATATATAACATTGCTTTATCTTATTATAAAAATAATTTAAATACCAAAAGTGGAGAAAAAGCAAGGGATTACTTAAATCAAAGAAAACTAACAAAAGACACAATTGACTACTTTGATATAGGACTTAGCCTGAGTGATGGCTTATCTAAAAGTTTATCTAAGCAATATGACCCCAAAAAACTAATTGACATTGGATTATCTAGAGAAGACAATAAAGACTTATTTACAAATAGAATAATGTTCACTATAAAAGATAATTATGGTAATCCAGTAGGCTTTAGTGGAAGAATATATGACGGTAGTAGTGATTCAAAATATATAAATACAAAAGAAACGGTAATATTCAAAAAAGGTACAATTCTTTATAACTTCTATCGCGCAAAAGATGAAATAAGAAAGAAAAAAGAAATAATAATAAGTGAAGGTCAAATGGAAGTAATAAGACTGCACACAATTGGATTTGACAATGCTGTAGCCTTAATGGGAACAAGCTTTACTAGTGAACACCTTGAGTTAATAAAAAACCTAAGAGCAAATGTAATACTTAACCTAGACCAAGATGACGCAGGAAAAATCGCAACAATTAAAATAGGAGATATGCTAATGAATGTAGGCATTAATCCAACTGTTATAATATATTCTAAATATAAAGACGCTGATGAACTAATAATGAACGAAGGCTCTACTCCGTTTGTTAATGCATATAAAAACCGTGTCAGTTTTATAGACTTTAAACTAGATTATTTAAAGAAAAACAAAGACCTCAAAAATGCTGAAGACTTAAGTGATTATATAAAAAATGCAATAAATACAATAAATGAAATAGAAGATGATATCTTAAGAGAAGTAAAAATTAAATGGTTATCAAAAGAATATGATGTAAGTGAAGATTTAATAAGAAGTAAAGTTAAAAAGAGAGAATTACAACCAAAACCCCCTCTAGAAATTAAATCTCCTCCTAAAAAGAAAAAGTATTATAGTTATGATATAAGTGAAATAAGGCTCTTATACTTAATGTTAAACAATCCTAGTCTTATAACATATTATGAAAATCACTTAGGTTATATGAATGATGAAAAAAGAAGAGAACTTGCTTCATCTATAGTTTATTACAAAGAAAAGAATAAAACATTTGACTATGCGGACTATATTTGTTACAATACTCAAAGACCCGAATTAAATGAAACATTAAAAGAAGTAATGGAATATCCACAAATAGATGAATACACTATGGATGAGGTCGATAATTATATAACAAATATTAAAAAACAAAGAGTAGAAAGGCAAATCAATACATTAAAAGAAAAACAAAAGAACACAATAGACATTGAAGAAAAGAAAAAACTTGCAAGTAGAATAGAAAATATGAAAAAGGAAGTGCTAAAATGGTAATAAAAACATTTGAAGAAAGATTAAATGAATTAATCAAATTAGGAAAAAAACAAGGATACATTACATATGAACAAATTGCTAAACAAACTAGTGATTTAGAATTAGATAGTAATAATTTAGATGAACTATATAATGCTCTAAGTGAAAATCATATTGAAGTAAGAAGTGAAGATGAAGATGATACTGATGATGGATTATTATCTGAAGATATTACTTTAAAACTTGAAACAATTGCTAATGAATCAAAAGACATGAGTGTTAACGATAACGTTAGAATGTACTTAAAAGAAATAGGTAGAATTAGTTTATTAAGTTTAGAAGAAGAACAAAAAATAAGTAAAAGAATAGTAGAAGGAGACGAAGAGGCTAAAAGAATTCTTGCAGAATCAAACCTTCGTCTAGTAGTTAGTATTGCTAAAAGATATGTAGGACGTGGTCTATTATTCCTAGACCTTATACAAGAAGGTAATATTGGTCTTATGAAAGCAGTAGAAAAATTTGACTATGATAAAGGATTCAAATTTAGTACATATGCCACTTGGTGGATAAGACAAGCTATAACTCGTGCTTTGGCTGACCAAGCAAGAACTAT
>CAYWED010000053.1:0-7681 GCA_964457135.1 uncultured Muribaculaceae bacterium | reverse complement strand
CTGATGAATTAAGAAGAATTACCTCTCAATCCCAGTAAACGCGATTTTATCCTGAAGAGCCTTAAGTGGTTCTTTTATTATGGTAAAAATTTTGTTATAATACATAAGCAAAGAGGAGTGGTACTCATGAATTTACCAAATATGTTAGAAGCTAAAAAAAGAGATAAGTTTGCAGTTATAGAAAATTATGATTATAAGGAAGTCAAAATAGATGAGAGTTTAGTTGGAAAGAAATTTTTTGTTAGGACTTATGGATGTCAAATGAATGAACATGATGGAGAAAGAGTTAAAGGAGTTCTTTTAAGTCAGGGATTAGTAGAAACAGAAATTCTTGATGAAGCAGATATAGCAATTTTAAATACGTGCGCTATTAGAGAGAATGCTCATGATAAGGTCTTTGGTTTTATGGGTTTAATTAAGAAAATAAAAGAAACTAGACCTAATTTACTTGTTGGAATATGTGGATGTATGGCTCAGGAAGAGAGTGTCGTTAAAGAGATTAAGGAAAAATATAAATATGTTGATTTTGTTTTTGGAACACATAATTTAGATGAGATGATTAGTGTTATAAATGAAAGAGTAAAGAGTGGTAGTCAAGTATTAGAAGTTTATAGTACTCTTGGAAGAGTGTGTGAAGGAATTCCAGAAAGTCGTGATAGTAAATATACTGCATGGGTTGATATAATTCTTGGTTGTGATAAATTTTGTACATATTGTATAGTGCCTTATACTAGAGGAACTCAAAGGAGTAGAAAGTATGAGGATATTATAAATGAGGTAGAAAATTTAAAAAGACTTGGATATAAAGAGGTTACTTTACTTGGACAAAATGTAAATGCATATGGAAAAGATTTGTATGGTGACTATAATTTAGCTAATTTACTTAGAGATGTTAGTAAAACTAGAATAGACAGAATTCGTTTTGTTACTAGTCATCCTTGGGATTTTACTGATGAGATGCTCGATGCTATTAGTGAATGCTCGAATGTAATGCCTTATGTACATTTACCTATTCAATCTGGAAGTGATAGAATTTTAAAACTTATGGGTAGAAGATATACTAAAGATGAGTATATGACTTTATATAATAAAATAAGAAAAAGAATAAAGGGTGTAAGTATAACTACTGATATTATAGTTGGGTTTCCAGGTGAGACTGAAGAAGACTTTGAGTGTACATTAGATGTGGTAAAGAAGTGTAAATTTGACGGAGCATTTACTTTTATATTTAGCCCTCGTGAAAATACACCTGCTAGTAAACTAGAGGATAATACACCAATGGAAGTTAAGAGTGATAGGCTTCATAAATTAAATGAGATAGTTAATAAGTATAGTAATGAATCTAACCAGAGATGTGTAGGAAAGATTCATAAATGTTTGGTGCTTGGTAAAAGTGAAAAAGATGAAACTAAATATATGGGATATACTGAAAATATGAAACTTGTTAATATTGTGAGTGATGAAGATATTATAGGTAAGATAGTAGATGTTAGAATAGATGAAGCAAAAAGTTTTAGTTTAAATGGTACTTATATTAAGTAACTGTTTTTTCTTGATATTTTATAGTACTTGTAGTATTATAATGCACATTAAATGAAAGGGGATTTTTATGGGAAGATATAATTCTAAGGGAATTTTTGCAAGAGCTTGTAGTGCTTTTAATAAAGAAGATTTTGTAGAGGCTAAGAATTTAATTACTTTATTAGTTAATAATGAAATGTATAGAGATGCTGCTATAGATATGCTTTTGAGAATTGATTTAAAATTAGGAAAACTTAAAGAAATGAGAGAAAAATTAGATGTCACATATAAAGATGAAAATTTAATTGGTATAAAGAATGTAAAAGCACAGCTTGAGAATGAAGAATATAATTATGATAGTGCACTTAAAATTTATGATGAAATTCTTGAGTTAGATGATACTAGGAGTAATTGTATCATAGAAAAGGCAGGAGTATTCGCAAAATTAGGAGAATATGATAAGGCTAGAGAGGAATTATATGAGGCATTAAAAAGAGAAAATGTAGAATATTATGCTCGTATAGATTTAGCATATTTACTTATATATAAAGGTGAATATGAAAAAGCATTAGAGTCACTTAAGAAAATTAATAAGGTAAAAATTCCAAAATTACTAATGAGATTATACGAAAAAGCTAAGATTTTGTGTTTATATCATATGGGTAAAGATGTAAGAAGTTTTAATATTTCTGAAAATTGTAAATATATGTGTGATATTTTACTTGATAAAGAGGATGTATTTTTATCTCATGCATCAAAACACAAAATTCCTAATGCTAATAATACTAATATAATTTTTTTACCTACAGTAAATCTTAAAGAATTAAAGGAAGAGATTAAGGATCTTATTAGTAAAATTAATCCTTCTTTTGTAAGAGATGTAAATGGTTATAAATTTATAATGGACAAGCCTGTAGGAATTTGTGGAGATACTTTGGTTAACGGGCTTGCTGTTTATACTGTGGTTAATACTGACAAAATTATGTCTATGTATCCTGAAGATTTTTCAAGTGAGTTTGATAAAGAGGGATATAGAGCAAATGAAGAATTAAAGAAAAAACTTATATTAAGATAAGGTGATGTTATGAAAGATTTTGAAATATATAATAAGGGAATGGAAGAATACCATCAAAATAATTTTTTTAGAGCAATGGAGTGCTTTAATAAATTAGCAAATAATAGTCAATATAGGTTAAAAGCACTTAGAATGATATTAATGATATACAAAAGACAATATAGATTTAGAGATGTGAGAGATATAATTAATGAAGAAATGAATCCTAGCGACTATAATACAATGCAGCTACTTGCTGATTTAGAGTTTAGTGAACATAATTTAAATGCCAGTTTAGATTTATATAATCAATGTAAAAAATTATGTAGAAATGATAAAAATAATTTTGGTGTTTCTATGAAATTAGTTGACATTTATATAAATAATGGTGAATTTAATAAGGCTAGAAGTGTTCTTAGAGAGATAAGTGGCTTAGAAATATTTGCTGATGAGGTATTACTTAAATACATAATGGTAGACATTATTTTAGATAATTATGAAAGAGCAATTTCTAATTTTGAAAAAATGGATTTTACTAAGTTAGATTCTAGACTTAGAACTTTATATGATAGAGTTTATTCTCTTTTAAGTTTTAAGTTAGGATATGATTTAAATGAATATAATTTTGCATTTGATAATAAAAAAGCCAAAAGTAATGTTTATAAAAATGCTTTAATAGATAGTGAAGAGTTTAATACAAAGTTATTAGTAAGAAGAGTTGATAAAAATAAAGAACTCTCTTCTAGTAATTTAAGGTTTGATAGGAACTTAGATAGTTTAGAATTTATTAGGAATGTAAAGGAAGAAATAAAAAAGATAAATCCTTTATATGTAAATTTTAAAAATATGTATAATTTTAACTTTCCATATAGCATTGGATATAATGGGGAAGAAGAAGTTTATGGAGTTAGTGTTGAAACAATAATAGGTACTGATAAAATTATTAGTATTTTACCAGTACTTTATTCAGAAAAGTTTGATATTGAAAACTTAAGCTATGATAAAGATTTAAGAAAAAGATTAAGACTTAAATAAAACACAAAATCTAGGTGTACATCATATAATATTACAGGTGATATATGATGTTTAAGGAAATAGTTACTAAAGCTGTTATTGGTAAAGGGAAAAAAACTTTTAGAAATAAGTATGAAGCAATTACTACTGATAAAATAGATACAGTTCTAGGGTGTTGGGTAATTAATCATACTATGAGTGGAACTAATGATAATGGTAGAGTTAGAATAAATGGTAGTTTTGACGTGAATATTTGGTATAGTTATGATAATAATACTAAGACTAGTGTTGAAGCAAGAAAGATTAGTTATACTGAGGTTGTAAATGTAAGATTAAAAGAGAATAGTACTTTAACTGATACAAGTGAGATTATGATAACGTGTTTAAAAAATCCTACTGTAATTGATGTAAGCAGCAAAAATAATATAATAAATTATGAAATTGAAAAAGAGTTAGGTATAGAAATTATAGGGGATGCTAAAGTAAAAATTCAAATAATGGAAGATAATTTTGAAGATTATGATGTCATTGAAGAAGATGTAAGTGATGAAGAAATTAATAATATAATTGATGAACAAGTTAATGAAGATTATTTAGATGAAAGCGATTTTTAAGTCGTTTTTTCTTTTCATAAAAAAGTGATATAATGTTAGTGCAACTTATAGTTGGTTTTGAGGTGTTTATGAAAAAGTTTATAGATTTTATAAAGAATAATTTAGATTTATTAATGTTTGTGATTGTAAGTATTTTTATAGAACTATTTGCAATTACTTATACTAATTGTAATTTTTATTTAAGTAGACCTATTTATCCAATTTTGATTTTGGTGTTTTTTGTTTTGGCTTTATATTTTATTAAGAATAAAGTTATTAGGTTTGTAAGTAGTGTTATTTTGTCGATTTTACAAATAGTATTAGATACTGGGTTGATTTTTTTGTATGATTCTAATGGTACTGTTTTTGAGTGGGCTATGTTTAATCAAAGAACTGATGCTTTTGGGACACTTGAGAGATTTGATTTTCAGTATGGTTATATTGGAGGATGTTTGATAGTTTTATTGGTGTTTGGATTTTTTGTTGGGAGAAAGTTATATAAAGATTATAAGAATCAAATTAGTGTAAGAAATGATTATAGTAAAAGATGTGTGATTGTTAATTTATGTGTAATATTAGGGTGTTTGGTGTGTGTTATTTCGTATCCTCTTATTAGTATTAGTAAAAGAAAAGAAACTATTTATACTGATAGACTTTATAGTACAACTTCTAATAATTATCAAACTATTGGAATGGTAGGAAATGCAGTTTACCAAGTTATTGGTGGAAGAACTAAAATAGATATAGACGATTTAAGTGATGTGGATGAGTTTATTTATGCTGAAAAAATAGATAAAAGTGATTATTATGGAGTTAGCAAAGATAATAATTTGATTCTTATTTTAATCGAAAGTGGAGAGTGGTATCCATTTACATTGTACCCTGAGTTAAGTGAAAAACTTTATCCTAATCTTACAAAGTTTATGAAAGAAGGACTTATTGCTACTAATTTTTATCAAAAAGAAAAAACTGATGTAAGTGAAGCGTTTTCAGTAATAGGTAATTATCCGACTGGAAAGTATGTGAATTATGATTTTGCAGAAAATAGTTATCCTTATGCACTTCCTAGTTTATTAAAATATTATAATCCTGAAATGGTAGTGCGAAGTTATCACGCGAATTATGGAGCCTTTTATAATAGATATAATTTACATAAGTCTTGGGGATTTGAAAGTTTAACTGGTATTAAAGAGATGAATAGTTATGGAGTTGAAGATACTTGGCAACATAAGAAGGGTGAGAGAAATTTGGATTCAATAACTTTTGAGAAGATGAAAGAGGTTATGTTTCCTAAATCTCAAAATTTCTTTTCGTTTATATTATCTTTTTCAATGCATGGCTATTATGGTAAGCGTGAAAGTTTGAAACCTTATTATGAAATCATGGATAGTTTAGGAATTTTAGAAGACACAAGTGATATAAACGATGAATATTTGAAGACATATATGGCAGCATTTATGGACTTTGACAAAGCAGTTGGTGAGATGATGTCTTATTTGGAAGAGACAGGTGTGCTTGATAATACTACTATAATTATGTTTAGCGACCATAATACTTATTATAATAAACTTAGTTATTATGCTAAAGGAATAGAAGAGAAATATAATAGTGAATTATATCATATTCCAATGATGATATATGATAAAAAGTTGACAAGTAAAAATGTTAGTGTTAATGGAAATAATAGGATAGAAAAGTTTACTACAACTAGTGATATTGTGCCTACAGTATTAGATATTTTTGGATTAGATGGATGGAAAAATTTATATTTTGGTAGTAGTGTGTTTGTTCATGATGTAGAAAGTATGGTGTTTAGTAGAAATTACGGAATATTTGTTTCTCCTCAAATTGTTGGATATTCTCTTAATAGTTTAATGTATGAGGATAATTTTACTGAAGACGCAAGACAAGACTTTGAGAGGCGCGCACTTGTACATTTGAAAAAACTAGAGTATATAGATAAAATTTATTATTCAGATTATTTTAAGACACATGAGTATATGTATCATTAATATTTGAAAAAATTCTTGTGTATTTTAGCTCGTGGTGCAAACGATAGTTAATGGAATTGGTCCTTGGCCATCGGGCTGGGGGCAATTTCATTTTTTTCTTTCAAAAATACGTATTCTTTCATTGTTTCTTTTAATTATTATTTTATTAACTAGAATTCCTAGAAAATTAAAGTGTAAACCAAAAAAGGTTGACATACTTGTTTATATTTGATAATATAATATACAAGAAAGAGAGGAAAACATTATGGTTAAATTAAGACTTAAGAGAATGGGAGGCAAAAAAAGACCATTTTATAGAATAGTAGCAGCTGATAGTCATGATAGAAGAGATGGTTCTTTTATAGAATTAATAGGAACATATAGTCCACTAGAAGACTCTAAAATTAATATTAATGAAGAAGTTGCATTAAAATGGTTAGGTATGGGTGCTATGCCTACTGATACTGTAAAAAATCTATTAAGTAAGGCTGGAGTTATGGAAAAATTCCATAAACAAAAACAATCTAAGTAATGGGAATAGAGGAATTTGCAGAATTTCTAGTTACTAACATTGCTAAAGAGGCTGACTTAGTTAAAGTAAAGAAATTTGAAACTGAAGAAGGTTTAATTCTTGAAATACTAGTTAGTGAAAGTGATATGCCACGAGTAATTGGAAAGCAAGGTGTAGTGGCTAATTCTATTAAAAGTTTAATTCAAGTTAAAGCTTATAATGATGGAATAAAAAATATTAAAATTAACATTGATTCTTTTTAGAGTTGATGTTTTTTCTTTTTATTAAATTTATGATAGAATATTTATGGAGGTAAGAAATTATGAAATTTTATAAGTGTCCAATTTGTGGGAATATTATTACAGTAATTGAAGGAAATGAAAAGTTAATAAAATGTTGTGGTAGAGATATGGAAGAATTAATTCCTGGAGTGATTGATGCTGCAACTGAAAAGCACGTTCCTGTTTGTAAAATAAAAGAGGGTACATTAAAAGTTAGTGTAGGAGAGGTAGAACATCCTATGAGTGAGGAACATTATATTATGTTTATAGCCCAAGTTGTTGGAAACAGTGTTAGTATTGTTAAATTAAGTTCTAGTGATAAACCAGAGGTTAGTTTTAAATATATTGAGGGGTCTAAAATTTATTCATATTGTAATTTACATGGTTTGTGGGTAAGTGAGATTAAGTAAACTTCATGTTGAATAGAACACTATAAGATTGAGAGTGTAAAATAAAGTGTGTAAGTGAAGAATTAAATTGAATTTAGAAATAGATAAATTTAATAACACAACATACTTTATTTTACACTCTCTATAGATTAATAAGTACGGTTACGACGGTTGAAATATAAGCCTGTGGAGAAGGCAGGTTACGAGTTCAATGAAGCAGGAAAGCAAATTCGTGAGAATTTGCAGGTGAATTATTACGATAGTTTAATTTACTTTTTTTATCTTCTAGGAAATTTCTAGAAGGGGACAAAACAAAAACACAGTACT
>CAYWED010000052.1:0-7818 GCA_964457135.1 uncultured Muribaculaceae bacterium | reverse complement strand
TAAAGCAAAAATTTCTTTTTTCGTTTTTAACGGGAACTTTTAATTTAATTCAAGCCTTGTTTTTATGTTAATTATTTGGTACAATGTATTTGCATGGAAGATATTCCATATAATATTAAAGGGAGCATTTAGCACTCTAAATGCCTACCCAATTAGATTGTGTAGACATCACTCGTCAGTGGTGTCAATTTTATTTAATATTATCAATACTTGCAAAATATTAATAAGTACTAATATTGTCACAGGTGCGCCCAACGACATATCTAGTCTTAGAACGATGTAGCAAAACCTTTTCACCTCCATCTTTTTGTATTTTCATCATGTACCTTAAGATAGATGTTATAGGTAAACACCCAGGTTACTAAATAACTCCCTTAATAAAAACATAACACAATTAAATTAATTTGTCTACATATTTTTGTACCAAAACAAAATACATTAAAATTTAATTTTGTAACTACAATTTTTAATTTTAAACACCATTTTGTTACATATATTACTTCATTTAATATAACAAAACTTAAAATTGTATTTACAATTATAAATTTTAAACAAAAAAAATATATTAGGCGTGTAACCTAATATAAAATATTTCATATAATAAACCAGGTGTGATTTATGAATAAATTAAATGAAATTAAAAATTTATATAAAAACAATAGAAACTTGTTTAACATCATAATTTTAATAGTTAATATTGTTCTAATATTCTGGCAAGCAGTTTTTGCACTTATATTACCTTCAAGAGCCAACATATTTATTTTATTATTACTAATAGGAGCCTTAGTATATCAATTAATCAAGAACCCCTGACTTAATAACATTATTTGTTCTATATATATAATCAAGCATTTCTTTTACGTCCATTACTTTATTATATTCGCTTGTATTTTCTTCTAATTTTTGAGGCATACTGATTATTACTTTAAATAACTTTACTTCTTCCTTAGAAAGTTCAAATGTCTCATTATACACTTTAAGTAAATTTTCAAAATCCATTGTCTTATATTCATTCTTATAGAGTTTATATATATCTAAAACGGGTGTATCAACCAAAAAATTATCCCAACCTGTAAAAATAGGTGTACTTCCTCTTATAACATTTTCTTTCTTT
Source organism: uncultured Muribaculaceae bacterium (assembly GCA_964457135.1). Taxonomy (GTDB): domain Bacteria; phylum Bacillota_I; class Bacilli_A; order RF39; family UBA660; genus MGBC139354. Next base: position 6,704 of record CAYWED010000052.1, on the reverse strand, counting down.
AAATTATTATGAACCACACATACCCTTTCCTTAGTCTTATCTTTAACTAAGTTATACCAAGCATTTAATTCTTTCTCTATATATATAAGACTAGTATTAATAATTGTATAATTTCTTGCAAGCAAATAATCACTTGGACTCATATAACTTTCCATATCAATATCATGAATAATCTTACCATAATAATCTTTCAAATAATCTACGTTTTCTATTAAAGTATTGTATATTTCTTTATATTTCTTCCTACTAACATTCTTAAAATATGTAGTTTTATAATGTAGTTCTCCTACACTCCTAATAAAGTCTTCATCACTCTCCTGATGAAAATAACTGTCTTCATAATATTCATAGCGTACCTCTTCATTATCTTCATCTATTATTTTAGGGTATGAATTAAAGTCTCTACTTTGTAAATAATCAAATAGTTCCATTAATTCTTTTTTCTTAGGCTTTACTACTATTTTTCCTGTATCCGTTTCAAGTATTTTTGCTTTTCCTTTTAAAGAAATTTTATTAATTTTCATCTTCTGTCTTTACAAAAGGTATAACTATTTTATCTCCAACTTTTATATTATCAAGTTCATTATATTCTTTTAAATCATCTAATGTAACATTATATTTAATTGCAACACTTTCAATAGTATCTTCTTCTCTCATTATATATACTTTATATTTATAAAATCCCTCATCCTTCATACTACTAATTATATTTTTAATACTTGTCTGTGCTTCTTCTTTATCTTTTAAATCTATTTCACTTTCCTTACTTTCTAACAAATCATCCTCCATACTTTGCATTAACTCATTATGAAATTCTTGTTTTTCTTCTTCTATTTCAGGAATACTTTCTAATACATCATCAACACTCTCCATAACTTCCTCCTCTAACATATCTTCATTCTCTTCTTTTACTTTTTCTTCTACTACCTCTTCTTTAATTTCTTCATAATCTAAATTAAGAGTCATCTTTAAATGTAACACATCTTTTTCTACTGAATAATCAAAATCCATAATAGTCAAATTAATAGTGTCTTTATCAATTAATGAAGAAAGTGCAATTGAAAATGGTATTGTGTACATAAATTCTTCTTTTTGCATAGAAGCCTTAGTTATTTTATATTCCCCACTTACATCAAAATAGCCATCAATTACATCATCTAATATCTTATAGTCATGTGTTAATGAAATATCAGTTATTTCACTAACCATACTCTTCATAATACAATCTTTCTTAAATTCAATTTTTTTATTCAATTTAAAAACACTCCTTTCTATCTAAATATATGTAGGAGTGTTTATTTAATGATTATTTCTTTAATATTTTAGCATTCATAGTATCTAACTTAGTATATCCATTAAACTTAAGTTCATTAACTAATTCTTCAGTATATAACCCTAACTCTTCAAATTTTAATAATGTATTAAACCCATCATTTAACTTAGCATAAGTTCTAACTCGTTTTAATTCATCATTTCCTATATAAATTTCGTAATATAGTTTATCTATCTCACCTTCAAATAAACGTATTAATTTATTTGTTCTTCCAGTTCCTACCATACTTTTATTCACCCTTTCTTATTATTTCATTATATATTTCTGTGTAATTACTAACAAAAATAAACTTTATATTATTTTTTATTTCATCATCAAGTTCTTCAACATCTTTTCTATTACTCTTTGAAAGATAGATTGTATCTATTCCTTCTCTAATAGCAGAGGCTGCTTTTTCTCTAATACCTCCAACTGGTAATATATCCCCAAGTAAAGTTATTTCACCTGTCATTGATATATTATTTGGTATTATTACATTTTTTAAATGACTCAAAATTGCACTTACAATTAAACAACCAGCAGAAGGACCATCTTTTGGAATTCCACCTTCTCTAAAATTTAAATGTATAGTCTTGTCAAAAGAACTAATATCAATATTAAATATAGAAGCATTTGCCTTTATATATGAAATAGCAATCTTTATACTTTCTTTTAAAACATCCCCGAGACTTCCTGACGAGATAAACTCTTTTTCTCCTCTATAACTAGTTACCTCTAAAGTGAGAATTTCTCCTCCATAAGGAGTATAAGCAATTCCTTTAACTAGTCCAGGATTACTATTTTTGGTTTTTGTTTTGCTATACTTTTCAGTTCCTAAATAAGTCTTTATGTCTCCTTCTTCTATTCTTATATTAAAAATCTTTTCTCCCTTCAATTTACTTGCAGTTATAATCTTTCTAACAATTCTGTCAATTAGCCTATCTAATTCTCTTACTCCACTTTCTCTAGTATAATCATTAATAATTTTCATAATTGCTTCATCACTAAACACTACTTCTACATTATTTATACCATTATTAGTTTTACATCTAGGAATTAGATAATTTTTAGCAATATTTAGTTTTTCATAATTAAGATAAGACTCTACCTTAATAATTTCAAGCCTATCAAGTAAGACATAAGGAATTTCTCTTTCATCATTAGCAGTTATAATCCAAGTTACTCCTCTAAGGTCCACTGCTTCTTCAATATAATTATCAGTAAAAGTATTTTGATTCGCATCAAGTAAGTCTAAAAGCACACTTGCAGGGTCTCCCTTATAATCTTTAGACATTTTATCAATCTCATCCAATAAAATAACTGGATTCATACTTTTAGATTTTATCACAGATTGAATAATTTTTCCAGGGGAACTTCCTATATAAGTTTTTTTGTGTCCAACTAACTCAGCAGGGTCATTGATTCCCCCTAAACTAATCTTCACAAAATTTTTCTTAAGTGCCTCTGCTATAGCCTCGGCCATTGTGGTTTTTCCTACACCTGGAGGCCCAATTAGGCATATCACTGGTGATTTTTTATTTCCATTATTAAAAACTCCTATATATTCAATAATTCTTTCCTTTACCTTAGATAATCCAAAATGTGTCTTATTAAGATGATTTTCTATATTTTTTAAATTAGTCTCGAGGTTACTCTTAACACCCCAAGGAATAGCTACCAAATAATCTATATAAGTCCTTATAATTGCATTTTCTGGATTATTCTCATTTGATAGTTCATATCTATTAAGTTCAAGTTTAACTCGATTACTTATATGTTTTGGAAATTTTCTACATTCAAGTTCTTTATTAATTTTCTCTATATATTCACTCTTACTATCCTTTTCCCCAAGTTCTGCCTTCATGACTTTGATTTTTTCTCTCAAAATCATTTCCTTTTGCATATCATCTATATTCTTTTTAAGTTCTAATTCTATTTTATTTTCAAGTTCTAAAACAGCAAGTTCAATGTTTATTTCAGTAATTAACTTTTTAGCCCTAGAAGTTCTAAAAGTATCTAACATAAAGGATAATTTCTTCTCAAAATTTAAAGGTAAAAAATTAGCCACACAGTCAGTTAACTTATCTAAATCAGTTATTCCTTTAACTTGATTTAATATTGAATTTGAAATATAAGGATTCATTCCTATATATTTATCTAACTCACTCATTAATTTACGAAGAAGAGCAGTTTCTTCCACCTCATTATATTCTTCACTAACTATATTTACTATAATACTTTCTAATATATCTTTCTCATTAGAATAATTTACATAACTTAGAACCTTAACACGTTTTTCTCCTCTTAAAACAATCCTAGTTTTACCATTAGATAAATCTATTCTACTAGTAATTTTAGCAATAACCCCAATCTTAGGTAAATCCCCAGTATCAGGTTTTTCTTCTAAATCATTAAGGGGTGTTACAACAAGAATTTCATTATCATGATAAAGTTTAGAAATATCTATTATTTTCATACTAATATCATTATTAAGTTCAATTCTTGCTTCCTCTAGAGGTAATAAAACAAGACCTTTTAAAAGTATTACAGGCAAGTTATTTTTAATCATGTTTTATCACCTCCACTTGACTTTTTATTATAAGTTTTAGAGCTTGTTTTGTCTACTTATTTTTGTCTTTTTTTAATCATTTTTCTTGCTTGTACTTTATATAATATTAAATGAAAATTCGCCTATTTTTCCTTAAGTCTCTATAAACACTGACTTTGTATTTTATTTTACATAAAAAGAAAAAAAGAACTTTTTATAATTCTAAAAAGAATGTTTCAAGCGCTTTTGTTTTATCTACAACTCCTGTCTTAATTTCTATATCTACTAAAGATAATTTATGTAATATTTTAGTAAGTTCTTTTTCACTTATATTTAAGCTATTTTCTATTGCAAGCCCTACTCTATAATTGTGTTCTTTTAAAAGTTCAGAAATTTTATATTTATCTAACCCACTTTTATTAAGTACTTTAGCTTGGTACATTAATCTAAATTGATTTGCAAGCATTACCAAAATTACAGCAGGTTCTTCTCTGTCTTCAATTAAACTTTTATACAAACTAAATATTTTATTTTTATCTTTTTTTACCACTGCATCAACTAAACTAAATATATTATTTTCTTCATACATCGTTACAACGTGTTTTACATCTTCTAAAGTAATCTCCTTTGCGTCCAATTTATATAAAACTAACTTTTCTAACTCACTATCTATTACTTTAGTATTATTTTTAAGTCTTCTAACAATTTCTCTAACTCCATCATTACCTATTTTATAATTCCTACTATCAAAATAACTCCTAACGTATCCATCTATATTCTTTTCATCTAATAACTTAAATTCTTTAACAGTCGCGTGTTTCCTTAATGTCTTTACTAACTTTTTCCTCTCATCTAACTTTTCAGTAATCACTTTCAAAACCAATATGGCACTTTCATTTGGACTATTTATATATTTATCAAACTCAATACTATCCAAAGTACTCCTAGTAGTCAAAAAATCTGCACCACTTAATATTATTAACTTTTTATTTCCAAACAAATCAAAATAACTTGCTTCTTCAATTACATCATTAATACTACATTCTTTATAATCGTAAGTAATGCGTGAATCTATATTATTTTCTTTCATTATACTATCTATAAATTTATTAATTTCGCTTTCATTTTCACCATACAAGACATAAATCATTTTTTCTTCACCTAATAAAATTATACACGTGATTTTTATACTAGTCAAAAAATATCCAGAAATGATAAAAATTCAGTTACAAATTTAGTAACTTTTAATAGTAATTCTAGAAATAACATGTTATAATTACAAAAGTAAAAGTGGTTTGAGAGGTTTGATATGAAAAGAGTTTTTAAAGTTTTCTTTGTGATTTTTCTATTTAATATATTTATTATAAATGTTAATGCTAAAGGTAACCCATATCCTAAATATGAACAATCTGCTTTTGGTGGACAAATAATTAATTGTACTTGGTATGCTTGGCAGCAAGCTAAGGATAATACTGGAGTTGAACTTCCTTTATGGTATAATGTTGAAACCTGGTATAATAAGGCAGCTAAAGCAGGATATTCTGTTGGAAAAGAACCTAAAGCTAAATCTATAATGGTATGGAATTATGGTGAAGGATATGGTGGTCATGTGGCATATGTTACAGCAGTAAATGGCACAGCTGTATCTTATAATGAGGGTGGTTCTCCAATGACAGAGTCAGGCATTAATAGTGACACGATGACTTTAGATGATATGAGTTGGTTTTTAGTTGGTTTCATTTATTTAGATAATGTGCCTACTAAAGCTCCAGTACAAACAACACCTGCTACACCTAAAACAGAAACTAAGCCAAAAAAAGAAGTTAAAAAATCTTCAAATAATAATTTGAGTAGTTTAAAAATAGAAGGTATTGATTTTGAATTCAATAAAGATACTTTAGAATATAATTTAGAAGTAGACAATAATGTTGATAAAATTAAAATCGAAGCTAAAGCAGAAGACTCAAAAGCAACTATTGAAGGAGAATTAGAAAAAGATTTAGCAGTAGGACAAAACACTATTACAATAAACGTAATCGCTGAAGATAAAAGTAAAAAAACATACACATTTGATATTAAAAGAAAAGATAATAATGCTAATTTAAGTAGCTTAACTATTAGTGATATTAATTTTGAATTTGATAAAGATAAGTTAGAATATGAACTAAATGTAAGAAACGAAATTACAAGCGTTAATATTACTTATACATTAGAAAGTAAAACAGCTAAAGCAGAAGGATTTAAGGAATATGACCTTAAAGAAGGAGAAAATAAAATTGATATAGTTGTTACTGCTGAAGATAATACAGAAAAAATATATCAATTAAATATTATAAGGGAAAGAAAAGAAGAAAAGCATAAATTTAGTAAAAAAACAATTATTTTCTTTTTCTTAAGTAGTGCAACCATTGTCATAATAATCTTTCTTGTTATTCATACAATTGTTACTAAAAAGAAAAAAATTAAAAAATAGAAGCTTAAATCTTTATGGACTAAAAATGATATTTTAATAACCTTATGCAGAGTTTAATATATCTGGAACTAGTAAAAAGAACCCTATTTTACTTAGGTTCTTTTTTATTTTTACTTCACATAATGTTACTAACTTGTCTAAAAGTTAGTTCTATATCTTACTTAAACTTTTTTGAATATGAAACTATATATTTATACACGTGATTTTTAAACTAGTCAAAAAGTATTCATCAAAAATAGGTGACTTCTAAAAGTAATGGAAACTTATTTTTAAAAGTGTCCATTACTTTTAGAAGTAAGATTCATCAAAAATACACCAGGATAAAAACATGAATATTTTGTAAAAGATAGACTTTTTCCTTTATTTATAAG
>CAYWED010000051.1:0-8852 GCA_964457135.1 uncultured Muribaculaceae bacterium | reverse complement strand
GTCGACTATAAACATTTACTTTAACGCGGGAATTTACTATGAGAATTCACCCATATCATAAACTTTAGTCTACAAATCGTTCTTTCTATCTATAGAATTATTTTCATCCATACTACTTAAATAATCTTTTAAATTCTTAGCAACATTACTAGGTAATATACTCTCTAACTCTTCAAGACTTGCTTCTTTTATTTTTTTAAGACTACCAAATTTCTTTAGTAGTTCTTTCTTTCTAGTTTCTCCTATACCCTCAATTTCATCTAATACGCTAGAAATACTACCTTTACTCCTAATTTGTCTATGATAATTTATTGTAAATCTATGTACTTCATCACTTATTCTTGTAAGAAGATAAAACACATTACTTCTTTTATCTATTTTATATGTTTCTAGTGTATCTCCATCAATTAACTCACTTAAAGAATGCTTATCATCTTTAGCAAGTCCGCAAACTTTAATAGGTAAATTTAATTCATCCAAAACACTTTTAACCGCATTAATTTGATTTATCCCACCATCTGCTAAAATCAAATCAGGTATTCTAGTCTTATTTAAAAGGGCTTTTTGGTATCTTCTATAAATTACCTCTTTCATAGAGCCTACGTCATCATTTTGTTCTCTAGATATTTTAAACTTTCTATAATCTTTCTTTGAAGGACTTCCATCAACAAAAACTACCATACCACTAACAGTAAATGAGCCAAATAAATTACTATTATCAAAAGACTCAATTACACTTAAATTCTTTATTCCTAAAATATTCCCAAGTTCAGTACATGCTTCATAATTTCTCTCATTATTTCTGTATTCCATCTCTATATTATTATCTAAATTAATTTTAGCATTAGTTCTCGCTAAATCAAATAAGTGTTTCTTTTTACCTTTTGTAGTTGTTATAACTTTAGCATCTATCACACTATTTAATAGTTCTATATCTAACTCAGAGGGCACTATTACCTCTTTAGGCGCAATATTCTTTTTACTATAAAAATTTACTATATAATATTCCATTGTCTCTTTTAGAGAATCTACTAATGGAAATATATTCTTTTTACTCCCTAAAAGTTTACCATTTCTTAAGAAAAATACCACTATACTTATATATCCATTATCATAATAATAGTTAAAAATATCTCTATTTATTCCATCATTTAACTCAACTTTTTGTCTTTCAAAAACAACTTTTATATAATCAAGTTCTTTCTTTAAATCAAGTGCAACCTCATAATTCAAATTATCTGAATTAATCTTGATTTTCTCTAAAATTTTATTAATAAGAATTTCATCATGTCCATTTAATATATCTTTAATCTCTTCTCTCATCTTAGTAGTATCTAAGTCTTTATGTATGCAATACCCTAAACACTCTCCAATATGATAATAAAGACACTCTTTTTTAGGAGTCTTATCGCACTTTTTTAAAGGATATAATCTATTAATTAAATCTACAAGTCTTCTAGCAGCATGACTATTAGGGTAAGGCCCAAATAACATCTTATTCTTTTTATTTATATTAATTTCTCTTCTTACAATAAGTCTAGGTTCTCTCTCATTTTTAAACTCTATATAAGGGTATGATTTATCATCTTTAAGTAAAATATTATACCTAGGGTCATATTTCTTAATAAGGTTCATTTCTAATATAAAAGCCTCTAACTCGCTCCCTGTTACTATATAATCAAAATCAACTATTTCACTAACTAACTTTTTAGTTTTACCTGACACTCTACCATTAAAATAACTCTTAAGTCTATTTTTAAGTATTTTAGCTTTACCAACATATATAATAGTACCCTTTTCATTCTTCATTAAATAACATCCTGGTAACATTGGTACTAATGCAAGTTTTTCTTTAATCATTTCTAACACCTATATATATTCTAACACTTTTATTAAGAAAAAACTCAAAAAAAATAGAGGAAAATCTCTATTAATTTAACTTTAATTTTTTAGTACAATCTAAATCATCTAGTAAAACCTTCATATATTCATTATAGTTTAATATATCATCAGAAAAATCAAAATTAATAAGTAAGCGTGCCAGTGCATCCTTTGACTTTAATAATTCAGTACTACCACTTATATTTTTAATTTTTTCATATTCTTTATAATATGTTATCCATGTTTCTAGATTTACTTCAGTGTTATTTAACATATATATCATTCTTATTATTTGCTCAGTTATTTCTTTTTCATTTAATACTTTTGATAACAGAACATTAGATTTTAAAGATATTACTGGACGAACGCGGTACGTGTCGTCTGCGAAGCACCCATACATAATACTAGGAATGCAACAACCACTCACACCGTACATACTCACTTCCCCGATACCATAGTGATATGGGCTCATTGTCAAATACCCCTTTTCATATCTTGTTCTTAACATTTTCTCTGGTAACTCTCTTACTTCTTCTATTTTTAATAATCTTACATAATCTTCTGTTACACTAGTATTTCCCAAAAAGTCTAATGATGTTTTCATTATATTTAAGTCATTTTTAGATAATTTCTTGTTTAGTACCACACTATTTAATACTTTTCTAATATAAGAATCTTTCCACCATATTTTTCTTTTATCTTCACTAAATCTGACATTAAAAAACTCATCTACCATATTTTTATTTTTAAAATACTCTTGTATTTGTTCATTAGTAAAAGCATCTTCTAATAATAGCAGCTTTTCTTCTTCTGTTTCTTTCATTATATACCATTCTAAATCTTTATATATTAACTTTTCCATAAACCCACCTAATTTTCATTATTTATTTTATCTATTATATCTTCAATCTTTTTACCATATTCTATAGATTCATCATACACGAATTTTATTTCAGGAATATGTCTAACTTGAAGTCTATCGGCTAGTTCACTTCTAAAAAAACCAGCAGCATTATTCATGTCTCTTATAACTTTATCACGTTTATAATCATCTAGTGTTGTAAAATAAACTTTAGCAAAACTTAAATCATTTGTAACAGTTGCATATGTTATTGTTACATTTTTTAAATCTTCATCTTTAATTTCTGTTAAAAGAATTTTGCTAATTTCCTTCATCATATCACTAGCTACTCTCTCGCCTTTTAATTTCACGGTCTTTTCACTTCTTTCATCTCATAAGTTTGTATTGTGTCCCCTACTTTTATATCAGCATAATTTTCTATAGTTATACCACAGTCAAATCCATTTTTAACTTCTTTAACACTATCTTTTTCTCTTTGTAAACTACCAATTTTTCCTTCAAAAATAACTATACCATCTCTAATTAATCTCATTAATGAATTATTTTTTATAGTTCCACTTGTAACATGACTACCAGCAATATTTCCAACTTTAGAAAACTTAAATATTTGTCTAACCTCTGCTTCCCCAGTTACGATTTCTTCATACTCTGGGTCTAGCATTCCTTTCATAGCCGCTTCTATTTCTTCTACTACCTTATATATAATGTTATATAGTCTTATATCTACATTATAATTTTTAGCAGCCTCTTTAGTTTTATTACTTGGTATTACATTAAATCCTATAATAATTGCATTAGAAGCATTGGCTAAAACTACATCACTCTCAGTAATAGTTCCAACACCACTTCTTATTACAGAAATTTTAACTCCTTCTACATTTATCTTTTCTAAAGCATTTTTAACTGCTTCTTCACTACCCTTAACATCAGTTTTAAGTACTATATTAATTTCTTTTCTACCTTCTTTAATAGAATCAAATAAATCATCTAAACTAACTGTCTTTTTAACAAATTTCTTTTCTTTTTCAAGTACTTTTCTCTTTTCAGCAACACTTCTTGCTTGTTTTTCATTCTCAAAAGCCATAAATTTATCCCCTGCTACAGGTACTTCATTAAGTCCTGTAACCTCTACTGGAGTACTAGGTATTGCTTCTACTAAATCTATTCCATTAGAGTTCTTTAATGTCCTTACTTTACCAAAAGATGTACCAACCACTATTGGGTCTCCAAGCCTTAAAGTACCATTATTTATTAAAAGTGTAGCAACTACTCCTTTAGCCTTATCTAATTTTGCTTCTATTACAGTACCAACTGCATATCTATTAGGGTTTGCTTTTAACTCTTTCATCTCAGCTAGGGCTACTATATTTTCAAGTAAAAGAGGAACATTCTCTCCAGTATGGGCACTTAACTTGACATAAATAGTATCTCCTCCCCATTCTTCTGGAGTAAGACCATACTCACTAAGTTCACTCATAATTTTATCTACATTTCCAGTACCTTTATCAATTTTATTAATAGCAACTATAATTGGTACACCTGCACTCTTAGCATGGTCAATCGCTTCTTTAGTCTGAGGCATAACACCATCATCCGCAGCTACTATTATAACTACTATATCAGTAATTTTAGCTCCTCTTGCACGCATCTCAGTAAATGCAGCATGACCTGGTGTATCTATAAATGTAATTAAGTTTCCATTAATTTCTACCTGATATGCACCAATTGCCTGAGTAATTCCACCTGCTTCACCACTTACAACATGACTTTGTCTTATATAATCAAGTAAACTAGTTTTTCCATGGTCAACATGACCCATAATTGTAACAATAGGCGCTCTTCCTACTAAATCTTCTTCCTTATCTATAATTTCATATTCTTCAAAATTACTTATATCAGTTGTCTCTTCTTTCTTAAGTTCTTTACCATAATCAAGTACAACTACTTCTGCATCTTCAAAACTAATACTTGAGTTTATATTTAACATTAACCCCATCATAAATAATTTTTTAACTAAATCAGTATCACTCACCTCTAAAGCAGCAGCCAATTCTTTAACAGTCATACCATTTTTATATAAAACTACACTCTTACTTATATCTTCTTTATTACTTTGTAATTTAGTTTTATTCTTATATATATTTTTCTTTTCTTTCTTAAATTCTTCAGAATCACTCTTGTTATCTTTCTTCTTTAACTTAACTTTCTTAGTCCTTTCAAGTGTTATATCACTTCCTCCAAGAAGTTCTTCTGCTCTATCTTCAAATGAAAACTTACTTTCTAATTCTTCACTAAGTAAATTTGTATCCTCTTCTACATCACTAGAAGCATCTTCTTTCATATCTCCAAGTGCATAATCAAGTGTAATAATATCATCATCTGATAAGTAATCTTCTTCTTTACTTACCTCTATACCTAATTCCTTACATTTTGATAAAAGAACTTCTACACTTATATTTAAGTCTAATGCATAATCTTTTACAGTCATACACACACCCTCTTTCTTATATTTTTATTTTTTTAAAATATTCACATTTTCTCTCTTCCATTCATCATATGTTTTACCATATACTTCCATAAAAGCACTATCCATAGTAGTGTCTATTGTATATAAATAATGTCCAGCAAAATTCGTATAATAATCCTCAAAACCCTTATTTTTAAGTCTAATCATCCAATTAGCAATCTCTTCTAAACTAGCATACGAATCAAAAACAACCTCGTGTCCATTTTGTTTTATCCATTTTTTAATATCATTATCTTTTAAGAATCTCGCTTTACTATTATTACCTATTCCATATTCTTTTAATTTTAAATTCATAACATCAACTTCCTAATCTAATTTACTTATTAATTCGTCATATATACTATTTGGAATAGTAACTTCTAAACTTCTCTCTAAAACTTTACTAACTTTAGCTTTTTCTATTACACTTTTGTCTTTTTTTAAATAAGCTCCTCTTCCATTAGCCTTTAGAGTTTCATCAATAATTACTTCTCCTTCTGGTGTTCTTACGACTCTAAATAAATCTTTCTTTTCTAATTTTTCATGAGAGACAACACAAGTCCTCATTGGAATCTTTCTTGTCTTCATATCTACCTCTTATTTATTAATTTCTTCATTTATTTCTTTTAAAGTCTTAATATTTAACTTATACTTAGTTAATTTACTAGCAAGTTTTATATTAATACCTTTTTTACCTATTGCTAAACTTAAATTTTCATCATCTGTAATAACTAAAGCTTCTTTATCTTTTTCACTAGTTATACTTACATTTAAATTTTTAGCAGGACTAAGTGCATTAGCAATAAATACTTCTGGATTTTCATCATATAAAATTAAATCAACTTTTTCTCCATTAAGTACACTTATTATATTTGCAATTCTTCTTCCTTTTTCTCCAATACAACTACCTATTGCATCCACATTAGGGTTAACACTTGATACTGCTACTTTACTTCTAACTCCTGCTTCACGAGCAACACCATGCATTAGTAATACTCCATCTTTAAATTCAGGAATTTCTAACTCAAATAATCTTTTAACAAACCCATAATGTTTTCTACTTAGTCTTATAGAAGGTCCTTTAGATGTTTCTTCTACTTTGGTAATATAAACTCTTACACTATCTCCCATTTTCAAAGTTTCTCCAGGAATTAACTCGTTTTTTGGAAGTATTCCTCTTGCTTGTCCTAAATCAACATAATAGTTTCTATTATCTTCCATTGCTAAGAAACCAACCATCATCTCATTTTCTTTTTCTCTAAACTCATCCATTACCTTATTTCTCTCGGCTTCTCTTATTTTTTGAAAAACCACTTGTTTAGCAACACTTATAGCAACACGTCCAAAGTCATCAGTATTAACTTCAGTTTCAATAACATCTCCTATTTTAGCATCACTCTTAATTTCTTGAGCCTCTTCTAAAGTATATTCTGCATCAGGATTAACTAATTCTTCAACTACAGTCATTCTTTTAAAACTTTTTATTATTCCATTTTCAGGATTAATCTCTGTCCTAATATCAGCATCTTCTCCTGTATTTTTCTTATAAGCTGCTTGAAAAGCATCACTCATTGCCTTTGTAATAACTTCTGCATCTATCCCTTTTTCATTTACTAAATAATCAAATGCTGTTTTAAATTCTTTACTATCCATTACTCGTCTCCTCTACTACATACATCTAATACATATTCTTTATCTAATTCATCTATTTCCAACTTATCTATAATTGGATTAATAATTTCTGTTGCTTTCTCACACATCTCCAAATCTACTTCTCCATCTAGTTTAATAAATAATGTATCAATCTCGTCTTCTTTTTCAAAAGTAATATCATATACACTTACATTTATTTCACTAAGTGGCTCGCTTATTGCATCTAATATTTTTTCTTTCATTTTTCCTCCTTTTCAAAAATAAACGAGTGGGCTTTAATTCCCACTCCTTTCTTGTATCTAATTTTATCACACAACCACATCTAAAGCAATAGCATTATTCAAAAAACTTGTCTATAGGTACCTCTAATACCTGACTTATTTTCCATAAATTATATATGCTTATTCCCTGGCTACTCTTTCTACTTTCTAATGCACCAATTAAAGCAGTGCTAGTTCCAATCCTCTCTGCTAGTTCTCTTTGAGGACGTTCTTCTTTAGTAGCACTATATAACTTTCTATACTTTCTTACATTTTCTCCAACCCTAATATTCATTATTTCTTCATTTAGCATTTCAAATCCCCCTTGAATTACTGTATCACATAAGGTTCAGTTGCTGTTCCTTTTCCCCCAGACACTAAAGTATTATAGTTTAAAGAAATGACAGGTCTGAGTCCGGACGAAAAATCAGTTCTACTACTACCTAATGTTCTATCTAAAGAAAATAACGTAGAAACCAACATATTTCCTAATTTAGAAGCTAATGGAGACATAGTGAGTCCACTACCCACATTACTTAAAACTCCATTATTTGTCGTCCAAAAATTATGTTCAACAGAAGCTCCATACAATGATCCAGCATATACCACTTCATCTATAGTAATTAAAGCTACTGGATATTTTAATTTTCCATTTCCTGTTTTATTACTTTTTGTAAATTTATCTGCAACACTAGCATTTCCATACATTCCTCCATCTGTTCTTAAACCACACTTATATGATGGATGTCTATTATTGCCAGATACTCTTTCAAGTGCAGCATATTCAGTTCTACCAGTTGCACTATAAGACGATGTAGCTCTATCATTACAGTATATTGCTGTTTCACTTATTTGATTTCCATATCCTTTATCCTCTATATTAGTTTTATACCATGTATCTATTATTTTTTTTGCTTCTGAATCATTTGTATTTTCTCTATTACTTTCTAAGCTTCCTTCTGTTCCATACATATATCCTACAGACATAACTACATTATTATCGTTATTGTATAGAGTTTTACTTATATATCCCTCTGATGTATTTGGGTCTGTACCTACATATAACAATCTTACACTTCTATCTTCATTTGTTCTTATTATTCTCCAGTAGTATCCTGCAAACTTTACCCAGTTATTTATCTTGTGAGTTGCATCTTCTTCTCCTGAAAAATAATATACAGGAACTCCTCTTTCAGTATAATCCCCACTTTCTTTATATATGGTTGGTGTTTCATGTAAAATTTGATTTAATTTAGAAAAATCTGTCCTTGTCAAAACTGTTGGATTATCCTCAAGTATTTTCGCATACAAGGTTCCACTGGTTGGTACTCCATCCCAAAAATCCAAAGTACAATAGTCTGGAACATTTATGCTAGAAAAACTTATTGTTTTGTTTATGTTATCCCAATATCCAATTGATTCGTTTTTACATGATATATCACTTACTATATAATCTTTTATTAAATCATCATATGTCTTATCTGTTGCTTCTCCATTTAATGTTACCGCTACTATGTTTATATCTTTTCCTTCGTCCTTAACTATTATATATGGTTCTTCTCTTGTTCCTCTTCCATTTACTTTTACTTCACTCTTTAAATATACACTTGGTCTTAATCCTGACTCTTCTTCTGATTCTTTTATTCCTTCTTTTGTTACTATTTTTATTTTATTATTATCTATTATATAA
>CAYWED010000050.1:0-8868 GCA_964457135.1 uncultured Muribaculaceae bacterium | reverse complement strand
AATGCTCCAAAAGAATCTTTTTTTGGACATATGAAAGATGAAATAAATTTAGATAATTGTGAAAGTTTTGAAGATGTCTTTAAAATAATAAAAGATTATATGGACTATTACAATAATGAAAGACCTCAATGGACATTAGCTAAATTAACACCTACAGAATATTATCAATATTCTATAACAGGAATATATCCATTAAAAAGAGTTAGTCAAACTCTTTATAAAAATCTTCAAGAACAACATTATTATAATCATATTTAATTTTTTGTACTAAATCATATATACTCATTTTAACAGTTATACCATTTATTACAAAATGCTTTTCAATATAATAAGACATAATTATATCTGAAATTTTC
This sequence comes from uncultured Muribaculaceae bacterium, assembly GCA_964457135.1. GTDB lineage: Bacteria > Bacillota_I > Bacilli_A > RF39 > UBA660 > MGBC139354. The sequence goes on along the minus strand of CAYWED010000050.1, from coordinate 8,512 downwards.
TCTTCTAATAATTTAATATTATTTAATATTTGTTTTAATGCTAACTCCTTATCATTAATATACATAAAATTGACACCTCCTCTTTCTGGTATCAGTTTATAATATGTTCATTTAATAAACTACCTTGTTTTTTTAGTTGTCTACTCAATAGGGCCCACTTCAAGGATAGTCTATCAAAATTCTTATTTATTTTAAAACGAACTCCTTTAAATTCACTGAAATACTTTGAGGCTTTAGGAATTCTCTCACAAGTTAATTTTTCAATAGAAACACTATCAAAATCTACAAAATGATAATTGATTTTTTCTAAAGACTCACAAATATTACTAATTAAAATATTATTAAAATTTAAGTCTCCAATAACAATTCTCGCAGGACTACTATGAATTTGTTTCAAAGTTTTAAAAATTGCTTTAGATAATATTAAAGCAAGTTCTATACTACTACCACGCATTAAATCATAAAAAGTAATACCACTAATATACTTCATCGTATAGCCTACAAGTTTTCTCTTACCTTATACAATCTTTACTAACTTATCTATAGGTAAAATTGCATGTGGTATATTTCCTATTTCATTTAAAATATCAATCTTTTTCTCTTTCCTTTTAGCAGTATTTAAAGGCATTTCATAAAATTTCTTATACAAAACCGAATCTTTTATATATAATCTACTTTCACTATGTACATCAACTAATAACTCACTTAATCCTAGTTTCTCAATATCTGACACATAAATATTCTTCATCATTTACCCCCATAAAAACAATCAATATAATAAAACAGACGTATCATATTTGCAACAAAAAAAACAAAACTATTTAAGTGTTAGTTTTGCTTCTTCAATCATCATATTAACTTTTTTATTCATTTCTTCAGTATAGAATATAGTGTCATATACTGAACCATAAGAAATAAATTTTTCTTCTAAAGTTTTTATAAATAATCCGGCTGTAGGTTCATACCCAAGTTCTATCCCTTCAAAAAAATCATTATATAAATTCATAACATAAAATATTCGAAATAATTCATTAGATACTTTAATCGAAACAACTGAACCAATTTTAATTCTATCTTTATAATATTCACTCAATACTTTTTTTATTAAATTTCTAAGTTCTATGTCATAAGTAGAAATATCTAAAAATTTTATATAATTAAATATTTTATGATAATCATCTATTAACAACTCATCACTTAATACTGATATAATATCTTCTTTTTTAACCAAATAAAACTCACCATTAGAATATGAATCATATTTTAAACATTTATAATCTTCTGCTTTTAAAGTATCCCATAATGAAAAACCTTTACTTTGAAAATTAATGCAAGTAGCCATAACATGATTTTCTGTTTCTGCTAAAACTACAAACATTCTAATCTTGTTATCAGTAAGATTATAGTGTTCCTTACTCTCCCCAAAATATCTAGGTCTATAGCTAATTATAAATTTTCCTTTTAAATTTTCCATCAAAACCCCATAGACTAAACTAATTTTTACTAATTTGTACAATGTCTACTTCTACTGGAGTTTCTTGTCCAAATAAATCAATTAAAACATTTAATTTTTGATTTTCTAAATCTATAGTTTGTACTTTACCAAACATTCCTTTAAATGGTCCATCTATTATAGTTACACTGTCTCCTACAGCCAAATCAGTTTCAACATCAATTCTACTAAGTCCTTCATTTGCCAAAATTTTATCAATTTCTTGTGGAAGTAATGGTGTTGGCTTAGCACCTTTACCACTAGACCCAATAAATCCAGTAACTCCAGGGGTATTACGAACAACATACCAAGCTTCATCACTCATAATCATTTCAACTAAAACATAACCTGGAAACATCTTCTTAGTTTTTTCTTTCTTTACTCCATCTTTTATTTCTACTTCTTTTGTCTCAGGAACAATAACTCTAAAAATATTATTATCCATTCCCATAGACTCAGTTCTCATCATCAAATTTTCTTTAACTTTACTCTCATGTCCAGAATAAGTGTTAACAACATACCATAATTTTTGTTCTTCCATTATTTCACTAATCCTTTCAAAAAAGTAAATATTAAATCAAGCCCGTAAAAATATACTCCAAAAAATACCATCAAGAATAATACAACTCCTGAATATTTTACCATATCCTTTCCACTAGGCCAACGAACCATTTTAGATTCTTTACTAACTCCTTTAAAAAATGCTTTAATTTTCTTCATAAGCTCCTCCATAAAAAAAACACTTCTTTGTGTATAATTAAAATATACCACACAAGTATTTCTTTTTCAAGTAAAAATTGATATTATTCACTTTTTTCTATTTCCCATTTCCAAGAAGATATACCACCCATATTTATAATATTGGTGTATCCCATACCAGAAAGTATTTCACTTGCTTCTTTACTTCTAACACCTGCCTTACAATAAACAAGTATTGTTGTATCTAAATTATCAGTAACATCCTCTTTTATACGTGTTTCTATCTCACTAAGTGGAATATTAATAGCATTTTCTATATGACCTTCATCATACTCATCTTTATTTCTAACATCTAGAACAATAATATCATCCCTAGTTTCTATAATATTATATGCTTCTTCACTAGAAACTGTCTTGTAAGTTATTTTTTCATTTCCACAACCTACTACAAATATAAAACAAATTAAAACTATTACTAACTTCTTCATAATCTAATTCTAACACATTACTTAAATATATTCTAGTCAAACAGAAATTCATAACCAAATCTACTATAACATCTTTCTCTTTAGGATTTGACAAAGCTATCATAAGAGTTAAAGCTGCCAAAGTATTATTATCTATAACTCTTACCTCATCTTTAAACAAAATATCATAATAATTAAGAAAACATATAAACATAGTAGCAGCTATTCTTTTGTTACCATCAATAAAAGTATGATTTTTAACAATCATATATAGAAAATTAGCAGCCTTTTCTTCCACACTTTCATACACATCTTTTCCATCAAAAGTTTGGTAGATATTATCTATAATTGATTTAAAGCCTTCATTTCTCTCTAAAGCAAAAAGTTCGCTTTCCTGATTAAATTTAAGCATACTAATAACACTCATTGTTTCTTCATAAATAATCTTGTCTTCACTAGTAGTCCCTTTTACTTTCTTAACTGTTTTGTGGTCATAATCGTCAAGTAAATCTAATGCCTTAGAATATTCATTAACTACCATCAAGACTTGATTAGCATCCTCTTGTATATTTTCATCATTCACCCTATTTGCTATGTCTAAAGTTTAACTGTCTTTTCTAAATATTCTAATCTCTTTTGATTAACAGCATAACCTTTAATCATATAATCTTTTAATACTTTATTAGCCCATTGCCTAAAAATTACACCATTTTAAGATTTAACTCTATATCCAACACCAATAATTACATCTAAACTATAAAATGGAACCATCTGTTTAACACCACCAACGTGCATTTTTTGCACGTTGTTTTTCTCTTCTAATTCTTCTTCATTAAAAATATTAATTATATGTCTTCTAACATTTGACTCCTCTCTATCAAACAAAAGACTCATTTGTCTAGCATTCAGCCATACAGTCTCGTCCTGTATATTTACTTCTAGCTTCACTCCTTGATTTTCAAATAAAATTATTTCATTTTTTAATTCTTTCATTTTTACCATCCTCTATCTTAAATATAAACAAAACATAAATACTTATATTATGAAAGAAGATTATTATCTAGAATTAAAATTAAGTCAACAACTTTTTTGACTTTAAAACGGTTTTTTAATAACAAAAAACTACAAAGTTTTTAACCTTCATAGTTATCTTTTGCATATTTCCTCATTTAAAATTTTAGAAACAACTCCTGGATTTGCTTTTCCACCACTTGCTTTCAAAATTTGTCCTACAAAAAATCCTATTATATTAGTTTTACCACTCTTATAAGTTTCTACTTGTGTAGGGTTTTCATCTAATACTTTATTAACAATACCTCTAATTTCTTCAGGATTACTTATTTGCTCCATTCCTTTTTCTTTAACTATCTCTTCTGGAGTCTTTTTTTCTTCAAGAACACTAGCAAAAACCTCTTTTGCTTGTTGACTACTAATTTTACCACTCTTAATCATACTCATTAAATCAACTAACATTTTTGGAGTTAAATAAACTTCACTTATTTCTTTATCATTATTATTCATAAATCCTAAAAGTCTAGTAGTCATCCAGTTTGATGTTTCTTTTGCCTCTCCTCCTAACTCAAGAACCTCTTCAAAGAAATCACTTACATCTTTTGACTTCACTAAAGTTTTAGCATCTTTAAGTGCTACACCCAAATCAACATATTTTTTTGCTCTTTCTAAAGGTAAAACAGGAATTTCATTTCTAATACTTTCTTTAAATTCTTCACTTAAATTAACTACTGGAATATTAGGTTCAACATAATACTTATAATCTATCGCATCAACTTTTTCTCTCATTCCTATAGTTACCTTTTCATCATCTACCCATCTACGAGTTTCCTGTATAACTTTTCCTCCACCACTAAGAATTTCTTCTTGTCTTTTTATTTCATAAAGAATAGTTTCTTTAACACTATTAAATGAATTTATATTTTTAATTTCTGCTCTTACACCAAGCTCAGTATCAGTATCTTTCATCAAAGAAATATTAACATCAACTCTAAGTTGTCCTTTATCACTAGACGCTTCACTAACACCACAATACTTTATAATACTTCTTAAATTCTCTAAAAATTCTATTACCTCTTTTTCGTTATAAAAGCAAGGTTCAGTAACTATCTCAACTAAAGGAACCCCAGCACGATTATAATCAAGTAAACTATAGTCTTCATGATGGTCCATACTAGCAGAATCTTCTTCTAAATGTAACTGATGTATTCCACATCTTTTTACTACACCATCTATCTCTATATCTAAGTACCCGTTTCTTCCAAAAGGCTCAGTCATTTGAGTTATTTGATACCCTTTAGGTAAATCAGGATAATAATAATTCTTTCTATCAAACTTAACTGTATTAGGTGTTTCACAATTAAGAGCCATTGCTAACTTTAAAGCCTTCCTAACAGCCTCTTTATTTGGAAGTGGCAAAATTCCAGGAAAGGCTAAATCAATAACACTAATATTTTCATTAGGTACTTTTGAATAATTATTAGCGCTCCCTGAAAACATCTTAGATTTTGTATTTAATTCACAATGTACTTCAAGTCCTATAACTGCTTTATACATCTACTCGTCACCTCCACAAATTACATCTTTAATTCCAATCGCGTCTTCTATTTTTTTAGCAATATTTAAACACATTGCATCGTTTCTAGCACCGCATGTCAAGTTTACTCCAACTGGCATTTTATTTACATACCCCATTGGTAAAGTAATGCTAGGATATCCTCCAAAATTTCCAATAACTAAATGATTTTCTAACATTAAGTAGTCGTCTCCTAATCTGTCTGATTCCACATCAGGTTCTATTTTAGGAGCACCTCCACCACTAGCAGGCAAAATAAGGCCATCATATTCTTTAAACAAATCATTCATCTTTTCTACTATCATTCTTCTAGCTCTTTTAGCATTCAAAAATAACTTTTCTTGATTTTCCCTCCTAAGAATATAACTACCCATTATAAATCTTCTCTTAATCATTTCAGCAAAACCTTTAGTTCTAGTATTAATCATTATTTCGTTAGGAGTTTTTCCTTCCTCCATAGAACCAAATATAAATCCAGTTAAATTTGAGTTATTACTAGTAGCCTCAGCACATGAAATTATAAAGTATATAGGAAATAAACACTCAAGTAATTTCTTATCAAAACTTACCTCTTCTACTACTACTCCTTCATGCTTTAATTTATCAATCATTTCATTAAATATCTTAATAGTTTCTTTAGACTCTTCACTCTTTGCTGATTCTACAATTTCTTTAATATAAAATAATTTTTTACCCTTAACACTTGTTTCTAAACTATCAGCATAATTAACATTTTCATCAGGTAAAGTAGTCATATCCATCTCATCTTTTCCCTTAAGCACGTCTGTAACATATGCCACGTCTTTTACATTTCTAGCAAAAACACCAACATGGTCTAAACTAGAAGCAAAAGGAAACAAGCCAAATCTACTAATACGTCCATATGTAGGCTTAAATCCAACAACACCACAAAAACTTGCAGGCTTACGAACACTATCTCCTGTATCACTTCCTATACTAAAAGGTACTATTCCTGCTACTACTGAGGCCGCACTACCAGCACTACTACCTCCAGCAATATGCTCTAAATCCCAAGGGTTTCTAACAATTCCAGTGTGTCCTGTAAGACCACTTCCACCCATAGCTAACTCATCTAACACTGTCTTACCAACTAACACAGCACCAGCACTCTTTAACTTTCTATAAACTGTACTATCAAATACAGGAACATAATCTTTTAAAACATTAGATGAACCAGTAGTAAGAATTCCCTTAGTTGAAAAATTATCCTTAAGTGCATAAGGAATTCCATCTAAAATACTAGAACTTTTCTCATGCTTATACTCATCCATAATAGTTACAAAAGCATTTACATTTTTTTGACTTTTACTTGCCAAATCCTTTGCTTCATTAAATAACTCTTCACTACTAACTTGCTCATCATCTATTAAACTTCTTAACTCTTCAATACTTTTACTGTTCATCTATGCCACCACCTTTGTAGTCTTAACACACCCATCTTGTACACTCTTACTATTACTAAATGCTTCCTTTTTATCTAAACTCATATTAACTTCATCTTCTCTTAAATATGCCTCATCTAAAACAAAAGGAAAGTCCATTGGTTCATACTTACTAATACCATCTATTCCACCGATTAAATCCACTTGTTTTAAAAGAATATCAAACTCACTTTTCAAAGTTCCATATTCACTATCCTCCATAGTAAACATCAAATCTCCTGCATACTTTTTTAAATCATTTATTTCTACACTTTTCATTTATCTTCCCTCACAAAAATAATACCACAAAAAAAAGAAAGTAACAACTTACTTACACAAGCACAAGTAAAAATTAATGCTTACTGTTCGCTTTCTATTCTTAACTTTTCTCTTAAAGCCTCTATTTCAGCTTTAGTTAAATCAGTAAATAATATTATTTCCTCTATATCTTTATTCTTTTCAAGCATTTTCATAGCTATTTCAATAGTTTTAGATTTTTCTCCTTCTTTACGACCTCTATTCTCTGCTTCCTCTACTTCAGTTTCTCTATTACTCTCTATTAATGCCTGTTCTCTTGCATAATCTTGTACATAATCATTATTATTAAATCTTACCATTTTCTCTATCATCTCCAATAATAGTAGATTATTCCCTGCTGCCTCTAGTGCACTCTCTAAACTATCTGCACTTATTACTTTTACAAAGTCCTCAAATTCGTTATCTACATCCTCATTATAAGATATGCCTTTTCTTTTTTCAATATCTACTATTATAATCTCAAACAAGTTTTCTAAGATTTTATCACTTGGATTTTTATCATTTGATATATGGTATATTTTTATCATATCATCACTCTTATGTATTGAGTCTTTTTTAGCAAACTCTATTTGTGTTACTTTCTTCATTTTATTATATTTTTCTCCTCTTTTTACTCCACTTGAAAATAATTTTGTTATGTACATTGTATTTTTTATCTCAGCATTTTCATTTAATTTTTTTTGTATTTCAAGATTATATCTTTCTCCATCTGGTAATATTACCACTACATCAAGTTCAAAAGCCTTAGTATTTACTGTTTCTCTATCAAGTGTAACTTCATTATCAATTATAGAGCCATCTAAAGAACCTCTTTCTAATTTAAAGAGTGACTCTAATAATCTAGTAGTATATTTAATATTATCACTTATTCCAAATATATATTTGTACTGTAAATCTCCATATAGAGGTAAGTAACTACCCTTTTGTAATTCTTTTATTCTTTTTATTATTTCTATTTGCATATAATCTTATGCCTCCCTTTCATTCAAAAGATAACATACAAAAAACAATAAAAGCAACCGTCCCAAAAATTAAAAATTCAACACTACAATTTTAAGATTTAGACATAAAAAATACGTTTAAAATTTAATATTTTCAAAAATACTTTAAATTTGTATTTTCAAATTTTAATTTTAAACGTATTAATTTATTATAAAACTTTACACTATTTTACACTATTCAAAAAACTTATCTATAGAAACACCCAATACCTGACTTATTTTCCATAAGTTATATATGCTTATTCCTTGACTACTCTTTTTACTTTCTAATGCTCCAATTAATGCAGTGCTTGTTCCTATTCTTTCTGCTAGCTCTCTTTGAGGTAGTTCTTCTTTAGTAGCACTATATAACTTTCTATACTTTCTTACATTCTCTCCAACTTTTATATTCATTACTTCTTCATTTAGCATCCTAAATTCCTCCTGAATTACTGTACCACATAAGGTTCACTAGCTGTTCCTTTTCCTCCGGATATCAGAGTTCCAGAGTCCAGAGAGACTACAGG
>CAYWED010000049.1:0-9016 GCA_964457135.1 uncultured Muribaculaceae bacterium | reverse complement strand
GAAAATTAAGTAATAAGTGTCTTCACTATATTCATAGAACTCTTTGCCTCATTCCCCCTGACAAACTACTTACTTTTTTATCAAGAAACTCTAAAAGTCCATACTTATCAATTAAATATTTTACATACTCTATATTTTCTTCTGTTAATTTATTTTGAACTTTAAGTCCTATAATAGCATTTTCATAAACACTTAACCAAGGAAACAAAGAGTCATCTTGAAGCATATAACTAAACTTAACACCATGATTAAACTTAACCTCTCCACTATAATCTTTATCTAACCCCGCTAAAATATTTAAAATCGTACTTTTTCCACATCCACTAGAACCAATTATAGAAAGAAATTCGCCGTCTTTTAATGTAAGAGATAGATTATCTATAGCCTTAACCTCTCCAGTTAAACTATTATAACTTTTTGATAAATTTTTAATTTCTAAAATATATTTATCCATTAAACTGATTATTTACTATAGTTTTATAATCTATTCTCTTATCTAATGCATCGTTATATTCCATTAAATCTAGTAAATTATTATAAGCGTCTTCTTCAATATATGTAGTATCCCACCATGAATCAGCATTCTTATATCTTTCTACAACTTTCTCTAAAGTCTCTAAGTTTGTATCAGGAAATTCACTTTGAATAACTTTAGCAATATCTTTAGGACTATTTTCATGAACATAATCTAATCCTTTTTGTATTGCTTTAGTAAACTTTTCTATTTGTTTTTCATTTTTTTCTAAATAACTTTTCTTAGTATGAAACACAGTATAAGGTACTTCCCCACTCATTAAACCAATTGATGCTAAAACACAACCATACCCTTCTTGTTCAACAGCTAATGCAGTAGGTTCTCTTAGTGTAACATTAAGAACTCTCCTCTAATAAAAAAAGATACCATATTTTATACAAATTACTTGAAATTTTACTAATTTTATGTTAATATAAAACGCAAATGTAAAACTGAAGGAAAAGGAATATTATTATGAGTGGGGTAAAGGAAGAATACAAAATTTATACTGATGAAGAATTATCTGCTACTTACGTAGGAGATGCTTTTAAAATGTATATAATAGATATGAAACAGTATCCAAGGCTAAGTGATGAAGAAACAGAAGAACTAATTAAAAGAAACCTAAATGGTGATAAATTAGCAAGAGAATTATTAGTTTACTCAAATCTTAGACTAGTCTTAAGTATAGCAAAATCATACGCAAGAAAATTAACTCACATGGGTTTGTTAGATGTTGTACAAGAAGGTAATCTAGGACTTATAAAAGCAGTAGACAAATATAATCCAAAACTAGGAAAATTTTCTTCATATATTGCCTCTTCTATATCAAACACAATTAATTTAAGTATCAAAAACCAAGAAAAATCAATAAGAGTACCTGCTCATATAGAATCAAAAATTAATAATTACTTAAAATTAATAAGTGATTACAAAAAAAGAAATGAACCTCTTCCAGATAAAAAAACTATATGCAAAATTTTAGGAATTTCAGAAAAAACTTTAGAGAAAGTTGAACACGCTTTAAATATAAATATAACAAGTACAAACGAAGTATTTGGTAGCAATCAAGACAAAGAACTAGAAGACTTTATTCCTTCAAATGAAAATGGCTATGAAAGTGTATTAAATGCTATAGATACCCAAGAATTATTACTTATCTTAAAAGAAGAATTATCTTCTTATGATTACTTTATAGCCTACTATAGATTTATAACAGATAATCCTTTAAGCCAACCTGAAATAGCTTCTCGCCTAGGAATAACAAGAGCCCGTGTAGATAAAAAAGAAAAACAAATAAAAGAAAAAATAAAACCATATCTAACAGAAAACAGTAAATTATATAGAAGAGCAAAAGAAAAATTATTAAAAAAATATAGTGATAAATTAAATGAGCTAAGTATAGAACCACTAGAACCAGAAAGCATTATATTATATCTTTACTTAAAAAGTTACTTAACATCTTTAGAACAAAACATATTAAAAGAAATCCTATTTGGAAAATATAAATTTAATCTTTACCATTTTGCAAGAAAATTTAACTTATCGCCAAACAAAATAAAAGAAGAAATAAATACAATTTCAAAAATAAAAAATGAAGTAATAGACGAAAAATATGAACAAATTAAACTTTCTGTTTTACAAGAATACAAAACAAATATATTAAAAATAAATATAGATGAAGTAAAAATAAACAATTATGACTATTTAATAGAAACTTATGGTAATTTAACATTAGAAGAATTAAAAGAACTCTATGGCGAAAGATTTAACTTACTTTCAAAAGATACAATAAGTTTATTAGAAAAATTCTTAAACAAGCCACCATTTTTAATGGCTACTGTAGAAGAACTTGAAAGAGAAATAAATCTTACTGCTTATAATTTCAAAAAAAGAGACACATCATTAAACAAAAGCACTCTTTATAATACTTACTTAAATAATATAGTTCAATTTACACCTGAACAACAATTATATTTAGAATGCTTTATATTTAATAAAAAGGATAAAAATGATTTTAAATTAAAATACCCAAATAGCAAAGTTAGACCAAATGAATTAAAGAAAAAATTAGAAAAACTCACATTTAATATTTATAACTATTTTTATAGCGACCTTACTAAAGAACAATACTTGTCCGTTAGAAATCATTATAAAGATTTAATTACAACAAAAAGAATAACATTATTAGATTTATATTTTGGAATAAACGGGTATCCTAAAACATTTAAAGAAATAGCTAAAACTTTAAAGAAAACAGAAGATGAAATAAAAAGAGACATTAGACACGCTAAAACATTTTGCTTGAATATCTATATAAACAACAAAAGAACAATTAATAAAGAAAATAAAAAAATCTATGCTGAATATTTTAAAAAATACGAAACTACATTTAATGAAGAACAACAAGAAATATTAAATGACTACCTTTTTCTTAATAAAAATAGTAGTGAAATAAGTAAGAGCCTGAGTATTTCTAAATCAAAAGTTGACAATACAATTGCTGAAACTTTAAGAAAAATAGACCTATATAGATTTAATATGGAAAAACCATTTACAATCTCTAAAGAAGAACTATCTTTATTTTATGAATATTATAAAAAAGAAATAGACAATACTGAAAAAGAAATAGTAGATTTAAAATATAACAAAAATTTAGAAAATGATAAAATAGCAAAATTACTAAATATACCAAAAGAAATAGTAAATAAATCTATAAGGCATTTTAATAAGTTGTTAAATAGTTTTAGAATAAAAAATGTTGTTTTAACCACTGATATTATTAAAAAAGAAATAAATGCTCATCTTATAGAAAGTATAATTAATGATAATGAAAAAGAAGTTTTAAGTTTGTTTTATGGAATAGGTTCAAGATATAATTTTAATGAAGAAAAGTTATCATCTAAAGAAATATGTAATAAGTTAAAAATTAACATGAATCAATTTAAATATCTTCATGACTCTGCTATAAAAAAAATAAAATTAAGTCTTATTGGTGAATTAAAACCAGACCTAATTTATATAAGTAGAAATGAGTTAAATACCATTTTAGAAAATCATCACTTGCCTATCTCTAAACAAGACAAATATATTATATGTTCACTACTAGGATTAAAAAATCATGAACTAAAACGCTTATCAACTTTAAGTATAGAACTAAATATGCAAGAAAGTCATCTAAAGAGAAAATATCAAGATGCAATAATAAATATTTATAAATATTTAAACGGAGAAATTAAACAAGAAATAAATTATGAATTAGATATAATACCAAATTTAAAATATTTTAGTAAAAGTGATAGATTATTTATAGAAGAATACTACTTAAATAAATTAAGTTACAAAAGTATTTCTAAAAAGTATGAAATATCAGAAGATAAAGTTAAATCAATATTTGAGAAAATAAATGTTAATATCTATGAACTTATTCACAATCCAAATTGTAAAAAATTTGATTTTGAATTCTATGAACAAAATAAAAATAATCCTAATTTACCATTTTATGGAGATTTAAAAATTGCAACAAAGGCATTCGATTTAATGTTTGAAAGTAAATTAGAATCCCCTGAAATAATTGAATGCTTAAACTTAAATATGTCATCTAAACTATTAAATGAAGTTATATATAATCTTATGATAAGTATGTGCAAACTTAAAATTGGAATAACAAAAGAAAATACATTTACTAAAGAAGAAGCAATTCTATATTATAATAAAAATAAAAGCAATATGACACCTTGCCATAGTAGAACTTATATAAACTATTTTAATCGTGTAGCATCAAACAAAACATCTACTAAATCTTCAGTCATGAATAAAGAAATAACCTATGATTTATTAAAACAAAGAACTCCAAGATACTTTAAAATATCATCTTCATCAAAAGAAGATGTAATAGAATTACTAAAAAAATATCATGATAGTTTTACTAAAAGAATAAAATATTCTTTAATGTCTTTATTTAGCATATCTGAAAGAGTTTTTATGAGTGGTAAAGAAAAGAGAAAAGTATATAAGGCTCTTAATTTAATTGATACTCACATAAAAATGGAAAGTGAAGAAAAAATAAGAGCAATAGAAGAAAAGAAAAATGATTTAGAAAGCTTGTCTACTTACATGCAAAGTTTAACTAGCGAGAATTCTTCTTCTCTAACACTTAAGAATTCTAAATTAGTAGGTTAAATATTGCGACAAAACTAAGAGTAGTGTATAATTCTAATTAGGAGGAAATCACATGCTTGGATATTACAAATTAGATGAGAGTCTTGTAAAAAAGTTATCCCCTAATAGTATTAATATAGAGGAAAATCTATACACAGTATGTTGCCCGGTTATAATTGGAGAAGACTTACCAAAAGATTTATTCTATCTATATGATACATTAGAAGTACCAATTATTAATTTTGAAGATTTAGAAAATTTTAATCATAGAGAGTACAAAGAACTTGAACATTATCTTAAGGAATTCTCTCAATATTTATCTCTTAATATGGAAATAGAATTACTAGAAGAAGGATCTTTAGGACACTTACTTAGGGTAGGGAGATATGCTCGTGAACTATGTGATCTATTAAAATTACCCAAAGTAGAAACAAAAGACATCTATATAGCAAGTTTATTTCATGATGTAGGAAAAATAGAAATTCCAAAAAAAATACTAAGTAAACCAGGTAAACTAACAGATAAAGAATTTGAAATCATGAAAAATCATAGTAAATTTGGAGTAGAAATACTAAGAGACTTTCTAAGCGATAAAATTCTTGAAATGATCTATTCTCATCACGAAAGATGTAACAAAAGTGGATACCCTAGAGGAATAATTCCAAATACTGGTGCTAAAATAATAGGAATTGCAGACTCCTATGATGCAATGTTATCAAATAGAGTATATAAAAAAAACAAGACTTTAAAAGCAGCACAAGAAGAATTAATAAGATGTACTCTAGATGTATCAAATGGTGGAAAAGGTGTTCTCTACGATGAAGAAATGGTAAGAGCATTTGTAAAATATCATGGTTATGGAATACTAGAAAAAAATTATAACAAAAGAGCATGACTCTTTTTCTTTTTACTGAATTATTTAAGTCTCACTCACATAACTTTTAATATGACAAAAACAAAAAAAATAAAAAATCAAAATAAAAAAATAATATTAAACTTAGCCCTCTCTATAAACAAAGAACTATACGATGAAAATAAAATAACATACAAGACTTACAAACAAACCGAAATTAATTTGCTAAAAAGAATAAAAAATTAATAAGGGGTGCATATGGACTTATATAAAATAAGGAATGAACTAACTAAAGGAACTCCCTTAACATCAATTTCATTAAGAGTTACTGACTATGCCAGGGTATCCACAGACCACCTAGAACAAAAAAAATCTCTTCAAAACCAAACAGAACATTTTGAAGAATACATAAAAAGTAACCCAAACTGGACTTATATAGAAGGATATGTAGATGATGGTATTACAGGAACAAGCACAAAAAAACGTGAAAACTTTCTAAAAATGATAGATGATGCAAAAAACGGATTATTTGATCTTATCATAACCAAAGAAATATCTAGATTTTCAAGAAATACTCTAGATAGCATAAAATATACAAGATTACTTTTATCATATGGAGTAGCAGTTTTATTTGTAAGTGATAACATAAACACTGCACTTCCTGACTCTGAACTAAGACTAACTATAATGGCCTCAATGGCGCAAGATGAAATAAGAAGACTTTCTTATCGTGTAAAATTTGGAATGAACCGCGCTATTGAAAAAGGAGAAATACTAGGAAATGATTTACTCTATGGCTACAAAAAAGACAAAGTTACAGGAAACTTAAAAATAATAAAAGAAGAAGCAGATGTAGTAAAAAGAATATATGAGTTATACACAATTGATGAGTTATCTCTATCAAAAATAGCAAAAACACTAAACACAGAAAATGTGAAAACCTCACTAAATAAAAAATGGAATACTACTACTATATCTAGAATGATAGAAAATCCAAAATATAAAGGCTATTACTGCGCTCATAAAAGTGAAATAGTAGACTATATGACAAAAGAAATAAAATATTTTAATCCAAGTGATTGGGTAACATATGAAGATAAAATAAGAGTCCCACAAATTATAGAAGAAGATCTATGGTTAAAGGCTAATGTTAGACTTAATAAAAGAAAAAAATCATTTAAAGAAAGAAAACAAGATAAAACTATATATAAAAATCGTTACCTTTATAGTGCTAAAATCTTTTGTAAAAATGATAAACAAGTTTTCTATAGAAGACAATTTAGAAAAATAAAGGCTGACCCTTCCTGGGTATGCTCTGAATATCTAAAAAATGGAAAAAATTCATGCAATGCACCAAACATAAGAGAAAGTGAACTAACAACTATATTAAAAGATATAATAAAAAAACTAGAAATAAATACAAGCAATATAAAAGATATTTTAATGGAATATTATATGCAAATACCTGAATGTGAAAATAATCAACTTAAAGAAAAAGAAAAAGAAATAAAAAATGTATTAGAAAAAAAAGAAAAATTACTTGCCTTGCACCTAGAAGAAAATATTACTAAAGAAGAATTCACAAATTCAAATAATAACTTAAATGAAAAATTAACAACTTTACAAAAAGAATATGAAAAATTAAAAGAACTAGAAAATATGAATAACAAAAATCAAAACCTAAATAACTTAGAAGCAATTCTAAATGAAAAAATAAACTCATCAAATACAACTGAAAAAATAATACAAGAAATACTAGATTACATAGAAGTCTCATCAAACACTAACGAAATAATTTTAGACATATATCTTACATATAATCAAAATGAAAATATATTAATAAACACATATGAATTTACCCGTGGCTATGATACCACCTCTACTAAAAGATACAAAGTATATTATAAAGTAAATTGTTATACATAAAAAATTGATAAAAAAGTTGACAAAATTACTGAAAGATGATATATTTAATATACAAAAAAGCGGTGAACCCAGCCATAAATGCGGACCTAAAAAAGCGGTGAACCCAGCCAATAAAATGTGGACCTAAAAAAGCGGTGAACCCAGCCAATAAAATGCGGACCTAAAAAAGCGGATTAGAGAGCACAACTCTAGTCCTTTAATTTTAAAAGGAGGTGAAAAAGAATGAAACTTAAGATAGTAAGGCTAGATTCTAAATATTGTGATTATCTAAGAAAATTTGATAACCGTGTTTCTTATAACAAAGCAAATAAAGAACTAAGACCATTTATAGGAATATTATTCGTTGTAAACAATTGTGAATATTTTGCTCCTTTAAGTAGTCCAAAACCAAAACACTTAACAATGAAAGATTATGTGGACTTTGTAAAAATTCAAAATGGAGAACTAGGAGTAGTAAACTTTAACAATATGCTACCAGTTAGAGAAAACAATTATAGTTTGATTGACTTAGATAAAGATAAATACTTACTTAAAAACCAAAAATATCAAAACCTATTAATTCGCCAAAGTTGGTGGTTAAGAGATAATTTTTCCGAAGTTCAAAAGAAAGCAGAAAAATTATACACATTATATATGAATAATCACTTAAATAAAAATGTAATAAATAGATGCTGCAATTTTAAATTACTAGAAGAAAAAAGCAAAGAGTATAACAAAACTAAAGTAATTTAATCACAAAGTAAATATAAAAAGAGAACAAAAGAAACTGAATTTTAAAGATTGATTAATTAAGTCTCTTTTTTGAAAATATAAAAATATCATATATATTTAAAAACTTTAGAGCTTTCTTAATGTTACACTATCATCCCTTAGAGTGTAGATAAGAAAGCACTAATATTTAAGAAAGATAAGATATCTATCAACATTCATAAAAAAATAACATTATTGTTATTTTTTTTAAAGCATTTAAGAAAGGAGAATAATTAGTGGAAACATTTAGAATTAATAAAAATCATGATTTTACTGTTATGAGTAACATACATTTAAGGGATAAGAACTTATCGTTAAAGGCAAAAGGGTTATTATCCTTTATGTTAAGTTTACCAGAGGATTGGGATTATTCTTATAATGGATTAGTTGCAATTTGTAAAGAAGGTATAGATGCAATCAGAACTACAATAAAAGAATTACAACTCAATTATTACCTTGAAATAAAGAAACTGAGAAACGAAAAAGGTATTTATGAATATGAATATATCATTTATGAAAATCCTTCTGAAAACCCTCTTAAAATGCGTAATTCACCAGATATGGGTTTTCCATATATGGATGAACCAGATATGGATAATCCAATACAAATAAATACTAATAACAAAATAGATAATATAGATAAAATAGATAATAAAAATAATAAACAAGAAACAGCACAAGAAATAAAACACAACATTCTTACTTTAGAACTAATACACCTGAATTATATTAATGAAGATGATGCATCTTCTTTTTATTGTTAAAGAAAACCCCCAGATAGTCTGGGGGTTCGGTGAAGGTTTACCGATGAG
>CAYWED010000048.1:0-9390 GCA_964457135.1 uncultured Muribaculaceae bacterium | reverse complement strand
AATAAATAAGTCCTAAATTAACACAAAAAAGAATGTTAATAACTATCTTATAAAGTATATTGGTTTTATATATAAAGTTATAGTTTATATTAAATAAATAACTAACAATAATTCCATACCCAAAAGAAAAAAGCAAACTAAGTATTTGACTATTTAAATCCATTACTTAAATAACTTAGAAAGCATTCCTTCTTTACTAGCTTTCTTTCCTCCACTCTCTAAATAATTTAAACTATTAACTTTACCTTTTATTGAAAGAGTCCCTTGAAAAGTATCTAATTTAATTAATTCAAGCTCTTCTCCTTTAATTAATATAAAACCCATAATACTTTCTAAAAAGAACTCTTTATTATCAAAATTTTCTAACTTTTTAACACCAGTAATGAGTACATTATTTCTTTCACTAATTTGTATTGCATGATTAAAATTGTTTTCTATTGCCTTTGACTTATCCATTTTCATCACCTACGAAATTATATGCAAAAAAAAATATATTATAACTATATATCACATCCCAAATTTTCATTAACATAAAGGTCGGTAATATTCAAGACTTTACCGACAAAAAAGTAAATTAAATTAAAAAAAATAATTCTATTTCTAGAACTATTCTTCTTCAGCACTAACTGTATCTTCAGCCTTTTCGTATGCATCTAGTATTTCTTTTTCGAACATACTACGTACTTCTTGGCTAATTGGATGAGCTATATCTCTATAACCACCTGTACTAGTTTTTCTACTAGGCATTGCTATAAATAAACCTTTAGTCCCTTCTATAATTCTAATGTCATGAACTGCAAATGCATCATCTAATAGAACAGATGCAATACCTTTCATACGAGAGTCTTCTTTCTCTACTTTACGTATACTTACGTTAGTTATCTTCATCTTTATTCCTCCTTGTCAACTCTATAACTTAATTATAAAGCCTAAACTTTTATAAATCAATCATTTTTTATCTTAAACTGTACATCTTTTGTAATCAAATCAACATATGAAAAACTTTTCATTAAATTATCCACTTTCACAGTAAATAAATATGGATACATTCCTATTACTTCACCTTCATAATATTCATGCTTGTTTCTTCCGACATTTACTTTTATTTTTACTTCTTTTCCTATTAAACTACTAACAAACTTTTTTGCTTTATCAGTATTCATCTACACCTCGTTTCTAGGATATCCCACATACATTGTTCCTTTACTTTTTAAGCCACCCATTCCGTCTTTTCCATATTTAGTTTTAGATAACAAAGGTATTAAGTCTACTTCTTCACTTCTATCAAGTAAACTAAGACTAGTAGCAATAATTGCCGGGTCTAAAGCATGTATATTAATTTTTTTAGGGCTAGATGCAAAAGTTGCCCCGCTTTTTATAAGTTCTTCATAATTACTTTGACAAGCACCTGCTATGATAATAAGTTTATCACTACTTTTTTCATACTTTCTTGCCTCAACTACAGCCTTACAAAAATTTTCACTATTTTTATACATTTGATTATTACTTACTTTATCTCTTTTTTTATAGTATGCATCATGTCCAGTTATAACTAAAATATCTGGATTATATTGTTTCAAATACTTTGGTACTTCTTTATACATATCACTTTCTTTAACACTTTTACCATAAGCAAGAACATTATTTTTCTTATAAAACTCCATACACCTATTTAAGTATGCTTTATCCCCATCTATATGTAATATCTTTCCAGGTAAATAAAAGTATTCATTCCTATCTAAATTAGCAATCGTATCTAGTAGGGGAAAAAAATTATCACACCCCTTATTTCTATCACACAATACCAAATCACTTATAGGTGCATCAGCCGAAAGTCTTATATCTACACCTTTTAACATACACTCTTTTCCTTCTATTTCTATAACTTCAAATACAATATCATTACCATAACTTTTTCTAGTTACAAAGTCACCAATATTTATCATATTACCCCCACTTAAATATATGTACATAATTCAAAATAATGAAAAAAAGTGACATTATATCACTTAAAATTATATTCTTGTAATTAATTTATTAAATTGATTCCAATCAATTATCCCATCTTTTTGCAATCTACCAACAACTACTCCAGGTAAAACATTATTTGCTTTCGCAAAAGAATTAATTATCGTTTCATTATAAAAATTATTCTTTTTTATAAATTCACTATAAACATTATCTGCTATTAATATATTTCTAGCATATATATCTGCTTCTTTTTCTATATCATTAGTATAACCATCATCTAAATCTACAAAAACCTCTTTTTTACTATGCTTAATAAGATGCCCTATTTCATGAAATAAAGTAAACCACAAAATATCATCTTTTTTACCCCTATCACTAACCATTATTATTGCTTTATCAGCTCTTATCTTATAAGTAAGTCCATTCACATAAGTATTTGGTAAATGAGGTTCAAAAATAAAAGCGACTCCACACTCTTTCAGTATATCTTTAATTTTACTATATTGCGTAACAAAAGGTTTATTAGCAAGTTTTCTTATTCTAAAAACATTATCCTTTAATTTTCTAATATCAAGTACAGGATAAATATCTTTACTAGATTGTATTTCCCCATATCTTAAATAACAATACAAAGAATCAAATGAAAATTTATCATTTTTACTTTTTCTAAATGCTAGCTTTCTTTTAAGTTCAGTATCAAAACTTAAAGAAGCAACTGAAAAAAACTTTCTCAAATTAACAACTTTTTCAAATGGTTTATTAGTTTTAAAAATAAAATCCCAATTACGTTTAGCCATTTCATTATAAGGAATATTAATTAAATATTTCTCATCATTCTTAATAGATTCTTTATCTTTATTTCTTTCTAATACCTCTCTATAGTTACTTTCCAAATTATTCCAAAAACTAGCAGGAATTTTAAACACATACTCTAATTTTAATGCAGTTTGTGTAGTTATTGGTGCTTTTCCTTTTATTATTTCATTTATAGTTTTTTTACTAACTCCTATTTTACTAGCTAAATCCAACTGCGTCATGCCATTAACTTCCAATAAATCTAATATTGTATTACCAGGAACAATTAAATATTCATCAAATTTGTTTTCTTTTTCATTCATAATGTTTAGACACCTCCATTATCATTATTTTCTTAATTTCTCTTAAATCTTCTATTATTATATTATTATCTTTTTGTCTAAATATTAATCTATATTGATTTGTTATATTCACAGCAAAATGCCCTTCATACTTGCCAGATAATTTATGTCTCCTAAAAGGTAAACAAGTAGGAATATCATTTACACAATTAAATGCTTTCAATTCATTAATTCTTTGAGGCAATTTTTTTGCCACATCTTTACCATAATTTTTTACCAATTCTTTATTATACTTAGTATTTTCACAAATGCTTTGAAGTTTTTTATTTTTATACGTTAATTCCATTCAAACCTCCTTCAACTTTGATTAACGTAATTGGTTAATTAAAATTATATCATAAAGAATGAAAAAGGCAAGATATTTTTTCACTCATAAAAAAAGACAACTTAACTAAAATCATCTTTCATACACAACATTTTCTAAAATCTTTTTGTATTCCTCTCTCCCTAAAAATGACTTATCAAGGCTTTCAAATTTATCTAAATAAGTGTATTTAAATGTTAATATCTTTCTTACTGATTCATCTATTCTCTCTTCACTTATATTTTCTTTAATTACTTTAATTGCAAGAATAGAATCTTCTGGCATAAGTAATATATCGTTTCCTGCTTCTACTGCTTTAACGTAAATTTCTTCATTAGAATAATTATCAGTTAAAGCCTTCATATTAAGTGCATCAGTTATAACTAGCCCTTTATACCCAAGTTCACCCTTTAATATATCAGTTACCATTTTCTTAGACAAACTAGATGGAATCTCACTTTCAGTTATTAAAGGAAATGCTATATGACCTATCATAATAAGTTTAGCATTATTTTTAATTGCCTCCCTAAAAGGTATTAATTCTAACTTTTCTGCTTCACTCTTACTTTTATAAATAATTGGTAACTTTTTATGAGAATCTACAGAAGTATCACCATGTCCTGGAAAATGTTTATAAGTAGCAATTACACCATTATCTTCTAGTCCGTTTGCCAAGTTAGTAGCCATTTTAGAAACTAATTTTGTATCACTCCCAAAACTTCTATTTCCTATAACTGTATTATCCAAGTTTGAATAAACATCCACTACAGGAGCAAAATCAACATTAACACCTATTGTTCTCATCTCCATAGCCATAATCTCACCTATTTGATAAGCAATATTACTATCATTTGTAAGCCCTACACTATACATATCAGGAATATAAGTAGCCCCATCTTCTTCTAAATATTTCATCCTTTGAACCCTACCACCTTCTTGATCCATAGAAACAATAAACGGAACATTAGAACTATTTTTCATATCCTCCACGAATTTTTTAGTATCTTCATAATTACTAATATTATTTTTCATTAGAATTACTCCACCAGGTTTTACTTTATCAAAAGTTTCCTTAAGTGAAGGAACAAAGCTATCATATTCAGTATTAATAATCAACATTTGTCCAATCTTTTCTTCAATAGTCATATTATCCATTATCTCATCAATTTTATCTTTATTCACCTGTACATATCTTTCGTGAGACTTATCAACTATCTTTTCTTTATTATAATTTTCATAAACAACAAAACTCACACAAAAACAAACTATTATAACTATTAGCAATAAACTTTTATTCTTCATATTTTTCCTCTTAGATATATTATACCCATCTTTTATGAAATTATTTTTCCTCTTCTAGTAACCAATCAATTATATTTTTATGTATTATTCCATCTTGAGAAAAATCAAAAGTATCAGTAGAAATTACATATTTAGGGTAGTTATCATTAATATTCTTAAAAACACCAAATTCTCTTTCTACTATTTTTTCATCTGCTAAAACATATGCTACTTGAAAATAAATTTTTTCTTGAAACTTACTTGCAACAAAATCAACTTCTCCATTTTCAAGTGTTCCTACGTTAACTTCATATCCACGTGATAATAATTCATTATATACAATGTTTTCAAGGTACGCCCCTAATTGTTGTTTTTTAGATGCATTCATTATCTGAGCAAGTCCTAAATCAGTAATATAGTATTTATATTTCCCACTTAATATTCGCTTACCTCTAACATCATACCTTTCTACCTTTTCAATTAATAATGCTTTACTCATATATTCTAAATAATTATATAGTGTATTCTTTGATACACCTCTATTTTCCATCTCAAAATATTTACTTAAATTCTCAGCAGAAAAAGTTTGTGCTAAAGTAGTCATAATATATTCTACCATTCTATTAAACAAATCTAAATCTTGAACTTTAAATCTCTCAATTATATCTTTTACAACTATAGAATTATATATATCACTCAAATATATTTTCACTTGTTCTATATCTTCAAAAACAAATCTTTGTGGTATTCCACCCCAAAGCATATATTCATCAAAGATTTCCTTTAATTCATATTTATTTAATTGACTACAATTTTTAATTTCACATACTTCTTTAAATGTAAATGGAAAAACTTTAAAACTAACATAACGACCAGCTATATTAGAAGCAAGTTCACTAGATAATAAATCACTATTAGAACCAGTTATAAATATAGATACTTTTTCTTTTAAATCTGCTTTAAAAGAATTAATTGCTATCTCCCATTTATCAACTTTTTGAATTTCATCAAAGAAAAGATAATATTTAGACTTATTCTTCATTTTACTTTTAATATATTCATATAAATCATCGTCATTTTTAATGAATGAATATTTTTTTAACTCGAAATTAATAAAAATAATATTTTTATCATCTATTCCTTCTTCCTTTAATTCATCAATAATTTGAGTTAATATTACTGATTTACCACATCTTCTAATTCCAGTAATAACTTTTATTAAATCCACATCATAAAAAGGTCTAATCTTAGATAAATACTTTTCTCTAATAATCATAAAGATAAATTCCCCTTTCTTTATATTTTTATTATACACCACCCATATTTTATTGTCAATTTTTTATCTTACAAAATACAAAAATACGAAAAATCACAATTTTGTATCACCAAGAATACAAAATTACTAACAAAAAACTTTCTATAAAGAATTCGCTATAAACACAAAATCCTCTATAGAAAGCTGTTCAGCTCTAAAAGTCAAATCTTTACCTATTTCTTTCAAAATATTCTCTACTTTACCTAAATCATAATCTCTTAAATTATTTCTTAAATTCTTTCTCTTTTGTTTAAATGCATCTCTTACAAATTTAAAAAACAAATCTATATCTTTTACATCTAGTAACTTTTCTTTTCTTGTAAATTTAACTACTATACTGTCAACCTTAGGCTTTGGAACAAAACAATTTCTACTAACTAATGTTACTTTACTAATATCAAAGTAGTACTGCAAAAACACTGATAAACTATTATATTCCTTAGTGTTAGGTTTAGCCTTAAACCTATCTCCTACCTCTTTTTGAACCATAATTATCATTTCATCTATATTTGTCTCAGTCATTACTTTATTAATAATAGGAGTGGTTATATAATAAGGTAAATTTGCTATTAAATGAACTTTATCATATTTATATTTACTTAAAATCTCTTCTAAATTAACTTGTAAAAAATCTTGATATATAACCTCAAGATTATTTGCATTAATATTTTCTAATTCAATTTTTAATCTTTCATCAATTTCAAAAGCTATAACAGGAACATTAAACTCTACTAAATACTTAGTAATAGCCCCATTCCCTGGTCCTACCTCAATTATTAATGAATTTTTCTCTATACTAGCACTTTCTACTATTTTTCTTTTAATATTATCGTCTTGTAAAAAGTTTTGACCTAAACTCTTCTTAAATTTAAAATCATTCATTATCTAAACCTATTACCATATTCACTTATATAGTTTTCACTATAAGAATATGTATTCCAAGATCTAAAACTATAATAATTATTATTTCTAATACCGTCAAGTGCATCGTTCACAACTTCTTGAACACCATTAGTAGCACTAGTTAAACTACCATCAACATTCATATATCTTAAATAATAACCTTTTAAATATCCTGAAAATTGTCCTTTAGCAGTAATAATTTCTATAGGTGACTTTCCACTACCATCAGCCCTATTTAAAATGACACTCATAACTGCTAAAATATCATCTTTAGTCTTATTACTTTCACTACTTACTACAGCAACTAATAAATTATAATCTTCATTAGATAACTCATACTTTTTATTATTTCTAGTTACATTAAAACCTTTTTCAGGTAAATTAGAGTATTTTGCAAGAACTGAATTTTCAGACTCATATATATCTTCTTTATTGATTTCTATAACAGCAACATCTAATGCCTTATTTTCATTTTCATTTGTTGCACTTATAACATCATAAACAACATTAGTTGCACGCCCTATGGCGAATATAATTGCAAATACAATAAATAATCTAGTATAAATAAACCACTTTTTCGGCTTGTATTTTTTCACTTTTACACTCTCCCTAAGTATTACTAATTATATCAAATTTATGTGTACTTGTCAAAAAATGCCAAACATTTCCAAAGCATTTTTAGTTGTCATCGTCTCTACTTCTTCCACAAAAACCCCTTTAAAACTAGCTAAACTCTTAGCAATTACAGGAATATATTTACTCTCATTTTCTTTTCCTCTATATGGCTCTGGTGCTAAAAAAGGAGAATCAGTTTCAAGTACAATATATTCTAAAGGAATTTCTTTAACTACATTATTTAACTTAGAGTTTTTAAATGTCAAAACACCACCTATTCCTAAATAAAAGCCCATCTTGATATACTCCCTTGCAACTTCAAGGCTTCCACTAAAACAGTGTATTACCCCTTTAACATTATATTCTTTCAAAATATTTATAGTATCCATTGTTGCTTCTCTCGAATGAATGACTACTGGCTTCTTTTCCTCTTCTGCCAACTTTAAAAATTCGCGAAATACTTTTATTTGCAAATCTTTATTTTCTTTAGAGTAATAATAGTCTAGTCCTATTTCACCAATAGCTACAACCTTTTCTTCTTTTACCAAACTTTTAAAACTTTCCATAGAGGAAAAATCAAAACCTTCCACATTCAAAGGATGAACACCAACACAAGTAAAAACATTAGAGTTTTCCTTCGCTAAATCTACTCCTTCTAAACTAGACTCCAAGTCTTCACTTGCATTTATAAGAATTCTTACATTCTCTTCTTCAGCATTTTTAATATAAACACTAGACTTTTCCCTTTTAATATGACAATGAGTATCTATAAACATAAAACCACTTCCTACTAATCAATAGAAAAATATCTAATAATTAATACTATAAAAGTTACAGGAAAAATAATATCATACAAATGACTTATCCCCATAAAGATGAAATATGAAGCGACAAAACTTGCTGCAACACACATTTTTACTGCGTTTTTAAAACTAGTACTGCTAAAATCACATATTTTCATAAAAATCACTATGTTAGTTTAACACTCACACTATTATATTTCTACAATTTCGACAAAAAAAGTGCCTATTTGACACTATTTTTTCACATATTTAATTATTTTTAGTTTCTATTCTAGCAAATAATATTAGAGGTTTATTTAAAGTATTTTCTATTTCTAAATGCCCAAAACTAGAAATAGTTTCATACGCGCGCTCTTTAGTATTTAATTGTTCTAATATTCTAGCAGAAGTACCAGGTATAAATGGACTAAGTAAAATTGCACATATTCTAATAGATTCTAGTAAATTATACAAAACTGTAGCAAGTCGAGCTTTTTTAGTTTCATCTTTAGCTAAAATCCATGGAGTCGTATCATCTATATATTTATTACACTTCTTTAATACTTCCATAATTTCTTCAATTGCCTCATTAACTTTAAGATTATTCATCTTTTCTTCTACCTTTTCTTTTAAAGATAAAACACTTTGAATTAAATCTTTGTCTATGTCTTCTTCCACTCTAGGGTTTATTACTCTTCCATCAAAGTATTTATGACTCATACTTATAGTTCTATTAACTAAATTACCTAATATATTTGCTAAATCAGTATTTGTTCTACTTATAAGTGCTTCTTCAGTAAATACACCATCACTACCGAAAGGAACTTCTCTTAAAGCATAATATCTAACTGCATCAACACCATATGCATTAATATACTCTCTAGGGTCTTTATAATTACCTAAACTTTTAGAAATCTTTCCTCCATTAATAATTAACCAACCATGACCAAAAACTTGCTTTGGTAGTTCTAAGCCTAAAGCCATAAGCATTATAGGCCAAATTATAGTATGAAATCTAACTATTTCTTTTCCTACTAAATGTAAATCAGCTGGCCAATATTT
>CAYWED010000047.1:0-10038 GCA_964457135.1 uncultured Muribaculaceae bacterium | reverse complement strand
ATGTACAAAACTTTGACGAAGATGAAAAACTAAGAAGAAGCAGAGAAAAAAGACATCTAAAGAAAGCAAGAATAGAAGCAAAAGAAGAAGGACATAAAGAAGAAAAAATAAAAATAGCAAAAGAATTAATTCTAGATGGAATGAAAGACAAGAAGATAAGCAAGATTACTAAATTAACTGAAGAAGAAATTAAAAATATAAGAAAAGAAAAATAATCAAAAAAAAGTGAAATACTTACGGATGCATATAAGGAGTGTAGGAGATTTATGAATTTAGATTATGTACAAAACTTTGAGGCGGATGAAAAGTTAAGAAGAAGTAGAGAACTAAGGCATATAGAAGAGGCAGAACAAAGAAAAGCAAAGGAAATAGCCAAAGAAATGTTAAATGAAAAAATGTCTGATAAGATTATTCAAAAATTGACAAAGTTATCTATTAAAGAAATAGAAGATATAAAAACACAATTAAAAAATTAATAAAACTATGGTCTTTAAACAACGAAATTAGCGAAAATGTTTTATATCATATTGAACAAATGTAGTGTACTATGTTATAATTAAGCACAAGAGGAGTGATATATATGGCAAAGTTTTGTCCTAATTGTGGTAACGAAATTAAAGATGGTGCTGATGTTTGCTTAAAATGTGGTAAACGTGTTCAAAATGAAGGTAGTAGCAATAATAACCCAGGAGGAAAATCTAAAATAGCAGCAGGATTACTTGGAATTTTCTTAGGTTCACTAGGTGTTCATAACTTTTATTTAGGATATACTGGTAAAGCAGTAGCTCAATTATTAATTTCAATACTATCTTGCGGAATTCTAGCAGCAGTTTCTGGAATATGGGGACTAATTGAAGGAATATTAATTCTAACTGGAAGTATCCACACTGATGCATACGGAAATGAGCTAGTAAACTAAAAGTCTAAAAAGACTTTTTTTAATTATGAATAGAATTTATAAAACATTAATTATTATAATAGAATTAGTACTTTCTTATATATTACTAATAAGTGACATAAAAATAAACTGCATTATAAAAGAGTATCTTCACTTTGCCTGCCCAGCCTGTGGCTTAACAAGAGCCTTCAAAGAGTTATTCAAACTAAACATAAAAGAAGCATTAAAATATAACTATCTATCACTGATAGTATTTATATTTCTAATTTTTCTAAACATCTTCTTAATTTATGACATAATTACAAATAAAAAGAAAACTAATGAATACTTAAACAGTCTTGGTAAACACTATATATTAATAATATTAATCTTAATCATAAACACAATAATAAACAACATAAAATAAAAGCAACTAACAAAATAAAATATTAGTTGTTTTTCTTTATAAGCAATTTCACTTTAGCAATCAAATACACAATAAGAATTAACAAAAATACACTAGCATATAAAATCAAAGGAGCAAAAACATACTTATACTTATTCAAATAAATCTCATATGGAAGAGACTCAATTACAATAAACAAAAATGGAATAAAAATAAAAATAATTGTAAATATCCTCATCTTTTTTTCATTTAATTTAAAAACTTCACCTAGCCCAGACTTTAAAAACAAAAGTCCAAAACCAGTTCCGAAAGTAATAAACAAAACCCAAATCAAAATACCTATATTTTCTATATTTTGAACGAAACTAAGCACATTCATAGTCTTCAAAACAATATAAGATGGAAAAGTATATAAGTTTGAAATTTCTATTCCTAAAACTGATATAATTGTAAAAAATACTAAAGCTACTCCAACAAAACCTACAGTATAAGAAATAAAAATTGAACGATCTATTTTCTCATTATTAATAACGTTATCTTTAGGAATAATAAGTGTAAGAAAAGCAGGAGTTAGAAAAATAAATATAAAAGTAATACTAGCTTTAGACAAATGAATAAAATCATTATTAAGTAGTGGCTTTAAATTGCTCATATCCATTTCACTCATAAGAGTAATAACATTAAAAATAAGTAAAATAGTCCCAATAAAAACACAAAATACACTAAACCTACCAATAACATCAAAATCATAAAAAATCAAATAGAGTAGTGGGGCTGCCAAAAGAAAAGTAATAAGCATATTAGGAGTTTCAACTAAAAATTCGGCAGCAATAAAAGTAACAAGTCTCCAAAACATAAAAGTAACCATTAAAAACACAAGTCCAATTAAAACTAAAGAAATAATTTTGCTAATAATTTTAGGAAACACATATTCTATCTTTTCAAAAATACCCTTATCTGGAAGAAAATTAAAAATTCTCAAGAATATCCAAATCAACACAAGCCCAAGTAAATAGCTAATTCCTAAACTTATAAATACACTAGTCTTAACCTCCCATAAAACATAAGGAAAAATAATTCCAAGTAAACTAGAATTAAGTAAACACATAAATATTAAAGAAAAAGTCAAATTGCTAAGTTTGTATCTATTCATTATATATCTCCTTTCAGATTTCCTTGTTTAAATAAAGTCACTTTAATATCATAATTAATATCCAACTTGTCTAGCCCTTCTTTATCCCAATCTTTATTTTCCCAATCAAAATACTTAATCTTATTTTTATATATAGAGTTTCCTATACCAACAAAATCAAATTTTGCCTCCTGCGCTAATTTTATAGTTTTCTCTATATAACTTTTAATTCTTTTTTCAGTTATTTTAGTTAATTTATTTAAAGTTTCATCATCATTTAAACTTCCATCGCATCCATAAAAGAATACTTCAGCTTCCACTTCACCCTTGACCTTTAATTTATTCTCTTTAAGTTCTTTATCATCGTAGTCAAATTTAGAATTCAAAGTTTCTATAGTAAAATAATCATCACCACAATTACAAGTAATTTCAGCGTTCGTTATATGATTTTGTAAAAAGTTATACCCAAAACTTGCCTCTTCATCCAAATTAATTACATTTCCTTCATCATCAAAAGTTACTAAATTTTTAACAGCAACATAATTATCAGAGTCAGCATTCTCTAAATTTTTAAGGTCATCTCCTCTTTTAAAATCGCCTTCAATGTAAATATTAGGGTATACCGGATGTACACCAGAAGACAAATATTGACTTAAGTAATCTTTAATATTAAGCGAATATGACGCCCCATATCTTTGTTCACTTAACTTAATAAGCTCACTCAAATTACTAGCAGGATTTATATTAAAAGGAGATAAAAGAGATAGAATTTCTTTAGGTTCATTATCTGTTGAAGTAGCGACTAAAAAGTTAAGAGAAAGTTTATTTTCTCTAGCAAGAAAGTCTAATATCTCTTCTAAATCTTTGGACACTGACTTGTCAATAATTACATACTCTAAATTTGCTGGAAAAAATACTTTAGAACTCTTCATATTAACTCTTCTAATCGCTTCAGCCATAGTAGCACCTTCACCAGATACAACAGTAATAGGTGCTTCATAAATACCCATATCTCCTCCTTCTATAATATTTATAATTTGTAAATCAACTATAAACTTTTCATCTTCTTTACTTATTCCCATAGCAGTAATAATCCCAAGTTCAGTTAATTCTTTATAATTCCAACATCCAGTACATGTAAGTAACACGACAAGCGTAAGAATAATCTTTTTCATTTTGAGGCCTCCTTAGTAATATTCTTTCTTGCTAAATAAATAGGTCTTTTTTTAATTTTCTTTAAATCTCTTCTAATAAAAGCATTACTTTGAGCTTCTCCCACAAATGGTGTCATAGGAAGTAAATAAGGTTTTCCAAAAGTCTTAATTGTACACAAATTAATAATAAGTAAAATAGCCCCACACATAAAACCAACAATTCCAAACAAGGCAGCTAAAATCATAAGAGCATATCTCCAAAACCTAATAGAACCTTGAATATCAAAATAAATAAACACTAAACTGCTAATCGCACTTACTGCTATAACAATAACCATAATAGGCGAGATTAAGCCTGCTTGTACAGCTGCATCCCCCAAAATCAAAGCACCTAGAATTGATAAACTAGTTCCTCGGTTAGACGGAGTTCTAGCATCTCCTTCATATAAAAGTTCAAATGTAAACATAAGAACAAATGCTTCAATAATCGCAGGAAATGGAACAGCACTTCTCTGTTCAGTAAAATTAATAAGTAAACTTACAGGTAAAACTTCTTGATCATAAGTAATAATTGCAATAAACAAAGCAGGTGTAATAATTGCAAGAAAAAAAGCAATAAACCTAATAAGCCTTAAAAAACTAGAAAAGAATGGTTTGTGATAATAATCTTCACTATTCTGAAAAAAATCAACAAAAAACGTAGGAGTAATTAAAGCACTAGGACTATTCTCCATAGTTACAATAACTCTTCCTTCAAGTAAATACCTAACAGCATCATCTGGTCTTTCACTATACAAAAGAGTAGGAAATAAAGTATGATTATTGTCCCCCAAATAACCTTTAAAATTATTAACATCAAGCACCCCATCTATATCAATATTTTCTAAAGTAGATTTAACTTGTTCTGGCAACTCATCACTACATATATTATCCATATACATAACACCGACTTTTGACTTAGTTTGTTTTCCTATAGTAACTTCATCCAAACATAAATGCTCACTCTTAATTCTCTTTCTAATAAGACCAATATTCTTATTATAATTCTCAGTAAAACTATCTTTTGGACCTCTTATAACAGGCTCTCCTGTAGGCTCAGTAACACCTCTATCTAACTCAGCCCTTGTTTCATACGCAACTGCTTCATTTTTATAAATTACAATAGTAAAACCACTAAAAAGAAGTTCAAGTAGACTTTCTCTAGAACTAATATTTTTATAATTAATAGATGGAATATGCTCTTCAACATCACGTTTTAAATTCTTTAAAATATTTTTTCCAAAAATACTCTTATCACTAAAATACTTTAAAATAAAATCATTAACTCTATCCCCACTACTAACAGTTTCATTTGTAATAACATACACATACTTAAATAACCCAAACTTAATTTTCTTTATAATTAAGTCAGGCATACGCATTTTTATACATTCAAGTTCATCTATTATCTCTTTTATATTCATACTTTTATTATTGTTTTAATTTTAAATTTATATACATAGTTAACTATATTTTGTTAATGATAAATCTAGGTGATTAAATTGGGAATATGGAAAAAAGAAGAATACCAAACATCCTCTCTAAATGAAGATATTGAAACTGACACTCTTATTATAGGTGGGGGTCTAACTGGGCTTATGACGTCTTACTACCTTGATAATAGAGACGTATGTGTAGTAGACGCGCGTGCTTTTGGGGAGGGAGTAACAAAAAACACAACTGCAAAAATAACTTATTTACAAGACAACATTTACACAAAAATTAAAAACTGGAGAGGAAAGAAAAAAGCAAGAAAATATTTGCATTCACAAAAAGAAACGATTAATGAACTTGTTAGAATAATAAAAAAAGAAAATATTAAATGTGATTTGAAAGTTACACCATCATATATATTTGCAAGTACAAAAAGTGAAATACCTAAGTTGAAAAAAGAGTACGAATTTCTAAAAGACTCCTATATTAATATAAAGGAAGAACCTCTCCCAATGGATGTAAAAAGTTATCTATCGTACAAAGTAGAAGATACATATACTTTTAATCCTCTAAAGTTTTTAACTGGCATAATAAATATTCTAAAAAAACGAAACGTCAAACTTTACGAAAATACTAAAATAATAAAAATATATAAAGATAATGACAAATATATATGTTGCACGAGTAAATTTAAAATTAAGGCAAAACACGTTGTAATAGCAACAAATTATCCACACTTTTTATTCCCATTACTAATGCCTTTAAAGTGTTACGTAGAAAAGTCTCACATAATAGTAAGTAGAGTAGAGGACTATAAAAATTTATCTTGTATAAATGTAGATAAGACTGGTTTTTCATGTAGATTTTATAAAGATAAAGGAGCAAATTACCAAATATCTTTGGGTGCCTCTCATAACATTGCATTTAAAGAAAATGACAAATCAAATTTTGATAAAGTACAAGAATTTTGGGGATTACTAAATCAAAATATAAAAATGAAATATACAAATACAGATGTAATAACACCTGACTATCTTCCATTTATTGGAAAGTTAAAAGAAAATATGTACATATCAACTGGCTACAACACTTGGGGAATGACTAATAGTGTATTAGGAAGTAGAATTCTAAGTGATTTAATAAATGAAAAAAATAATATTTATGTATCACTATTTAACCCTAAACGTATAACTTTAGCCCACATTCTAAAACTTCCAATCTATATAATATCTAATACAAAATCATTTATCTCATCAAAACTATTTAAAAATAAAAGTTGGTATAACAAGGAAACTATACAAATAGACAAAAATATAGGTACATACATAGATGAAAATGGACTTATACATAAAGTTTCATTAAAATGCCCACACTTAGGATGTAATTTAGTCTTTAATGAAATAGAAAAAACATGGGATTGTCCATGTCATAGTTCTAAATTTTCTCTAGATGGCAAATGTATAAAAGGTCCTAGCAATAAAGATATAAAAATCAATTAAAAGAATTAATTATTTTTTTCGTCCTCTATATTTTTGAGTTTTTTATCAATTTCTTCTAATCTTTGATCTACATTATGTCTCTTTTGCCATTTTTAAATTCTTCAATATAATAATCTATTGGATGTATTGATCCACAAATTAAATAACTACCATCATCTGCTATAATAAATCCTCCAATCCCTCTTTGATTATTTTTAGGTGTATATATACTAGCATTTATATCTTCTAACTTTTCTTCTTCAAAATCTTCAGGCTTTACACCTAATTTTGAGCATATTTCATTAATTATTGAAATATTTTTTTCATTATTCATTTTACTCATCTCCTCCTATATAATATTATACAACTATATTTAAGTATTGAACATACTAATTTTGACAAAACAAGCATAATATGGTACAATTATAGCAGTTAACAAGGGTGTTACAAATGGCTTTAAAAAAAGGGGAACTACCAGTAAATGAGTTATTAAAAGGATATAAAGAAGGAAATCTAAAATACCGAGATATAATTATAAAAAGATATGTCAAATATGTTGATTGGGCGGTAATAGAATTTAGAGATTTTTATCTAAGTGAAGAAGATTTATATCAAACTAGTTATGAAGGATTATTAAATGCGATTGAAAGAGCGAAACCAGAAAGTACTAATCCATTTCCTACTAAAGTAAAAAATTCAATTATTTCAAATATTTTAAATGAAGTTAAAAATCATTTAGGAATAAGTGGGTTGTCAATTGATTTAATTGAACTAATGAAAAAAATAAAGAATTGTAAAAAAAGTTTAGAAATAGAATTAGAAAGAATTCCTAGTACTGAAGAAATAATAGAAGAGTTAGGCTTAGAAAGTAAATTAATAAAAAAAGCAATCACTACAGAACACTTAATTGAATCAGTAAGTCCAAGAAACTTTGAAGGATTTATGTATCCAATCACAGGGACATCATTAAGAACTACTGAACAAGAGGTATTATTTAAAGAAATGAGTACAGTATTAAAGAGCGAAATAGACAGAAAATTAACCCTTAAAGAAAGATATATAATAGTTCTAAAATACATTAATGGGATAGATTTAACTAATGAAGAAATAGGTAATCTTCTTGAAACGTCAGGCAGTTATGTATCTTATCTTGAAAATAAGGCTTTAAGTAAACTTAAATGGTATAGAAGAGGAGTTTTAACAGGTTACATAAAAGAAATTGAAGAATATAATGACTTATTAAATCCAGTATATAAATTAAAATAGAGAAATAACTCTATTTTTTTGTTATAATTAGTGAAAAGAAGGTGCCTTATGTTAGTAAAAATCGAAAACTTAGACCATAATGGAAGAGGAATAGCAAGAATTAATAACAAAATAACATTTATAGAGAATGCTCTACCTGGAGAAATAGTAGATATTAATATTATAAAAGAACACAAAAAATATAACGAAGCACGTGTTATTAAAATTATTGAAAAAAGCAAAGACAGAATTGCTCCAAAGTGCCCCTACTACGGTGAGTGTGGGGGCTGTGAAATAATGCATATGACTTATGACTCACAATTAGAGTTTAAAAAAGAAAAAGTAAAGAATATTCTAAAAAAATATGCTGATTTAGAAATAAATCCTTTAATAGTATCCTCTAACCAAGATTTTAACTATAGAAACAAAATAACGCTACACGAAAAAAATGATAAAGTTGGCTATATGCGTGAAAATACAAACGAAATAATTGAAATAGAAGAGTGCCCTTTAGTAATGGCTTCCATAAATGATTATATAAAAGAAATAAAATTAAAAATAAAAGTTCAATTAGTAGTCAGGACAAATGAAAAAGACGAAATTATATCTAATCTAAAAAATGAAGACTTAATAATTAAAATAAACAACTTAAGTTTCTACGTAGACATAAACTCTTTCTTCCAAGTGAATAACTACATATGTGCTCGTATCTTTGAAACACTAGAGAATGTTTTAGAAGAAACTAACACTTGTTTAGACTTATATTCTGGAGTAGGAACACTAAGCATTGTAGCAAGTAAAAAATCTAAAAAAGTATATAGTATTGAAGTAAATCCACACTCTCATAAAAATGCACTTAAAAACCTAAAATTAAATAATATAAATAACATTGAATTTATGTGTGGAAAAGTAGAAGATAAAATAAAAGAAATTAAAGAAAATATTGATGTAATAATAACTGACCCACCAAGAAGTGGAATGGATAAAACTACTATAAACACAATAAAAGAATTAAACCCTAAAAAAATAATATACATCTCCTGTGACCCTATGACTTTAGCAAGAGATTTAAACTCATTAAAAGAAAACTACACCATAGAAAATATAATTCTTTTTGATATGTTTCCAAACACAAAACACATAGAAACTTTTTGTGTTTTAAAAAGAATATAAAATTTGACTTGACTTTACACCCTTAATTACAATATTTTTAAATAAATAAGGCCATTTATGATAATATTATATCTAAGGAGAGTGTATAAATATGCCAGAAAATAGAATACAAGAATTTGACGAATTCATGAAATTTGTAGAAGAACTAGATAAAATATTTAATTCATATGGTCGCTCACTAAAAACATTTAAAGAAAATATAAAAACAAAAAGAGGATTATTAACAGAAAATGAAATAAACAAAATGAAAGCAGATTTACAAGGTAGACTAAAATCTATACAAACTAGTGCCGAAGCTTTTGATTCATTTAAAGAATTTTACCAAAATACAGTAGAAGAATTAAAAAAATATGATATGGTATGGCTAGTAGACCCTAAATTCCTTGACCCTAAAAATAGAACAACTATAAACAAAGATGAAATAAATGAAAAAATGAGACAAGCCAAAGAAACACTTATTGACTTAATAAGAGAAAAAACAGCATCATTAAAAGCATTAGAACAAGAACTCCTTGGAATTGGAAAACAACTGACTGATTATCTAAACAAATTAGGAATAACAAAAGCTCAAGTTAGTCCTAAACAAATAGAAATAATAAAATCCTATAGTACTTTAGAAGAAACAATTAAACCTTTAGGAATAAATGTAGACGATTTTCTAAAAAGATTTAATAAAACTATAAAAGACTTATCTCCAGAAGAACTACAAGTAATCAACAATAGTGTTAAAGATTATATAGAGCAAATGAATAAACAAACAATACAAAATGTAGAAACATTAGATTTTTTAGAAGAAGAAAATCAAAGAAGAGTTGCATAACAAAAAGTTATGTGATTTTTTTTAACTAAACATTTACACAATAACTGTCAATTAATCTATAATTTTGTAGAAAATTTTACGTAAAAGTTAAGTTTATCAAAGAAATAAAAAGCGTTTTTAACTATTTTTGTCGTATAAAGTATTAGAGGAGTATAAACTCTAGAAAGGAGGACAAAATGAAAAATGAATATTTATTTCTTCACAGGGATATTATATTTAAAGACATCTTTGGAACTAATAAAAACATTAAATATACTCAGGATTTATTAGAAAAGTTCTT
>CAYWED010000046.1:0-10265 GCA_964457135.1 uncultured Muribaculaceae bacterium | reverse complement strand
AAGAAAACTCCCAAAACCTCAAGTTTAAGGAGTTCAAAGATTTTAATAATCTATCTCTTACTAAATTGTGGTGCACGTCTTGCTTTCTTAAGACCATATTTCTTACGCTCTTTAATTCTAGCATCTCTAGTAATCATACCAGTACCTTTTAAAGTTGGTCTGTAAGCTTCACTATTAACTTCTAATAATGCTCTAGCAATACCTAATCTAATAGCACCAGTTTGACCACTGAAGCCTCCACCTTTAACTGTTACTTCAATATCAAAACTATCAGTTGTACCAGTTAATTCTAAAGGTTGTTTTAAATCCATTACTAAAGTATCATAAGGCATATACTCATTAACATCCACGCCATTTACAGTAATCTTACCTTTACCACTCTTTAAAGTAACTTGTGCTACACTTCTTTTTCTTCTACCAGTAGCTTTATATACATTTGCGTTTGCCATAGTTCCTCCTATAATTCTATTCTTTCAGGCTTTTGAGCATCATGGTTATGTGTTTCACTTTCATAAACATAAAGTTTCTTAAACATTTGTCTACCTAATCTGTTCTTTGGTAGCATTCCCTTAACAGCTCTTTCAACCATCTCAACTGGATACTTTTCTTTCATAGTCTTAGCAGTTCTTTCTCTAAGTCCACCTGGAAATCCACTATGATTATAGTAAACTTTCTTATCTAACTTGTCTCCAGTAAGATTTACCTTCCCAGCATTAATTATAATAACTGCATCTCCACAATTAACATGAGGTGTAAAAGTTACCTTATGTTTTCCACGTAATATATGTGCAGCTTTAGTAGCGACTCTACCTAAATTTTGTCCTTCTGCATCAATAACAAACCATTTAGTAGAAACGTCTTCTTTTCTTAACATAAATGTTTTCATATTTTTTCTCCTTCTCTTTATCCTTATATATATGCCTTCCCACAGCAACAATACAATGACAAATTAAAAAATGTACCGAGTATCATTATACATAATACTACGTTCAAAGTCAAACAAAAATGACGAAAAAATGACGAAAATTCGTGCAAATCTGTGTAAAAACGCACAAAAACTCAACTAAACGACAAAATATTAAACACCTCCTCCTTAAAACAACCCTGTCATAAATCATTGACAAACAAATATAATCTATTATAAAATGATACTTAGTAAAAGAGTAAAAAGTTGGAGGAATTAAATATGAAGAAAAAAAACAAAGGAAAAGGCGTTATTATAACTCTTGTACTTCTCATAATAATATGTTTAGCTTGTGGAACATTAGGACTATTAGAAAGTAAAAAAGACGACAAAAATAATAAAAATAATGAAACAAAAGATTTTCAAGTAACATATAGATATTATTTAGATGGTGAAGAACTAGATGAACCATTAGAGCAAGACTATATAACCATTGATAATCCTAATTTTGAAGGAGCACAAAACGAAAAACCAATGTATTCATTTGAAAGATACTCTTGCACAAAAGATGTAACTGGAGAATGGGATGAAGAAGAATGGACTTTTAAGCCTATTTTAACTGCAAATTCAACATGTAGACTATATTTTCTAAAAAATACACACGAAGTAACATTTAAAGCTAACAATGGTGGACTTCCTAGTGGACAACCAGAAGAAAAAATAACTGCCGAGTTAGATAAAGAATCAACAATAAATATTAAACCAAATGATGGATACAAATTTGACAAAATAGAATGCAGCAATGGTGTTGAAACAAAATATGACGAAACTACAAATGACATAACAATTTCAAATGTAAAAAAAGATTCTCTTTGTACCGTATCATTTAAAATTAGTGATTATGTAGTAGAAATCAAAGCAAACAACGGACAGCTTGAAAATCCTACAACAAAAAATGTTAATTATGGAGATAACGCTGAATTTGTTGTAAAACCTGCTGAAAACTACGTTATTGATGGTACACCAAGTTGTACAAATGGACAAAAAGCAACATATAATACAGCAAATAATAAAGTAACAATATCAGGAATAACAAATGACACTA
The DNA here is from genome assembly GCA_964457135.1 of uncultured Muribaculaceae bacterium. GTDB lineage: Bacteria > Bacillota_I > Bacilli_A > RF39 > UBA660 > MGBC139354. The sequence goes on along the minus strand of CAYWED010000046.1, from coordinate 8,256 downwards.
CATGTACTGTAAACTTTAAAGCTCAAAAACACAGAGTAACACTTAATATAGAAAACGGAACTGCTGACAAAACAACACAAGAAGTAGCTGATGGCAAAACAGTAACATTTAGAATTACCCCTAATGAAGGTTACAAATTCACAAATGCTAAACATAAATGTGAACCAACAGCCAAAGATGAACTAGAAGGAACTATTAATAAATATACAGTATATAACATAACTAGCGACTTACTATGTACAATAACACTTACTAAAGATGAAGCAACTACACCAAAACCTACTGAGTAGTTGCTTTTTTTCTTACCTTAATGCTATAATACCATCATGAAATGGAAAATAGGAAATGTAACAATTAATAACAGAATAGTCTTTGCCCCTATGGCCGGAGTGTCTAACATAAGTTATAGACAAATTATAAAAGAAATGGGAGCAGGATTAATTTATAGTGAAATGATTAGTACTCTAGGAATTGCACATGGTGGAAAAAAGACAATAGATTTAATAAGCTTTGAAGAAACAGAAAGACCTATAAGTATTCAAATCTTTGGACATGATACAGAGTCTTTTGTAAATGCTGCAAAATACATAGAAGAAAATTTTCATCCAGACATAATAGATATAAACATGGGTTGTCCCGTTCCAAAAGTAGCAATAAAAAGTCAATCAGGAAGTGCCCTACTAAAAAATCCAGATAAAATATACGAAATAGTAAAAAGTGTAGTAGAAAATGTTAACACTCCAATAACAGTAAAAATAAGATCTGGTTGGGATGAAAAAAATATAAATGCTACTCTAGTAGCAAAAAAAATAGAAGAAGCTGGTGCATCTGCAATAGCTATTCATGCAAGAACTAGAAGTCAAGGATATAGTGGAAACGCTGACTGGAACATAATAAAACAAGTAAAAGAAACTGTAAATATTCCAGTAATAGGAAACGGAGACATAAAAACTATCTATGACGCAAAAAAAATGCTAGAGGTAACTGGATGTGATGCAATCATGCTCGGCCGTGCCACCCTAGGAAATCCATGGTTCATTAAAGAATGCATTGAATATGTAGAAAAAAATAAAATTATAGAAAAACCTACTAACTTAGAAAAAATACAAACAATCAAAAAACACTATGAACTACTAAAAAAATACACAAATGATAAAACAGCACTCTTAGAAATTAGAACTCATGCCCTTTGGTATTTAAAAGGTATTCCTAACGTTAAAGAAACAAAAAACGAAATTGTAACTTGCAAAACTGAAGAAGAATTTTTAAATATCATAAACAAATTAGAAAACATCATTAATTCATAAACAATAATTATAAGCGCGATTGACAATCCTAACAAACTATAGTAAAATCAAACTCATAAAACAAAGAGAAAGACGAGTAATATTAGACACTTATTAATAGAAAGCTAGAATGATGGAAACTAGCAATAAAGACTAATATGAATAAAAACTTTCGAGTGGCTTTTCTAGCCCGGCTAATTACCGTTAAAAATCAGAGAATCAAAGAGTTATTGATAAAAAAGGGTGGTACCACGACAAAAAAATCGTCCCTTTCGCAATAACTCTTTTTATTTAGAAGGAGAGATTAAAATGAGAGAATTAACTGAACAAGAAACTGTAAGAAGAGAAAAATTAAAGGAAATTTCAAACTATTGTAACCCCTACCCTGAAAAATTTGAAAAAACACATTCACTAAAAGATGCAAAAAATCTTAAAGATGGAATGACTGATGTAAGTATAGCAGGAAGAATAATATTCATGAGAAAAATGGGAAAATTAAGTTTTATACGTATTAGAGACTTAGAAGGAGACATGCAACTAGAAATTAAAATTGATGAAGTTGGAGAAGAAAAATATGCATTCTTCAAAACTCTAATCGACACTGGAGACTTTATAGGCGCAACTGGAGAAATATTTACAACACAAACTGGAGAAAAAACACTTAGAGTACATTCATTTGAATTTTTAGGAAAAGCCCTAAGACCGCTACCTGAAAAATTTCATGGACTACAAGATACAGAACTAAAGTATAGACAAAGATATGTTGACTTAATAACAAATGAAGAATCTAGACGTGTATTTCTAGGAAGAAGTAAATTTTATGCATTCGCACATAAATACTTAAATGAACATGGTTTCCTAGAAGTTGAAACTCCAATACTTCAAACTGCAGTATCAGGTGCATCTGCAAAACCATTCTTCACACACCATAATGCACTAGACATAGATTGTAACCTAAGAATTGCCCCAGAAATATACCTAAAAGAATGCATAGCAGCAGGATTTGACAAAGTATATGAAATAGCAAAATGCTTTAGAAATGAAGGAATGGACCCTGAACACTTACAAGAATTCACACAAATAGAATGGTATGCTTCATACTGGAACTTTGAAGACAACATCAAATTCTACACAAACTTCTTAAAATCACTATTAATAGAATTAACAGGTAGTACTATAGTTGAATACAAAGGACACACTCTAGACTTTGGTAAAAACAACTGGACAAGAATAAACTATTGTGAAGAAATGACTAAAGTATTTGGTTTTGACTTTTTAAGTATCACTGAACCAGAAGAACTTAAACAAAAAATAGTAGAAAAAGGACTATTCACATACAATGACTTAGAAGAATATAAATCACTTAGTCAAATAATAGATTTTGTTTATAAAAGAAAAATACGTGAAAATATCATTGAACCTACAATAATATATAACTACCCTGCTGTACTTATCCCACTAGCAAGAAGAAACGACAAAGACAATAAAAGAATAGATGTCTTCCAAGTACTTGCTTGTGGTACTGAACTTTGTAAAGCCTATTCAGAATTAGTAAATCCTATAACACAAAGAGAAACATTTGAAGACCAATTAAAAGCAAAAAGCCAAGGCGATGATGAAACTATGGATTTAGACGAAAACTTCTTACTAGCAATGGAGCAAGGAATGCCACCAATATCTGGCTTGGGTTTTGGAATTGATAGACTTATGATGTTAATATATAACCAAGACTCAGTAAGAGATGTAGTATTATTCCCAATTATGAAACCAGAAAACTAATAAAAACAAAAAGATGATTAATCACTAAAAAATCATCTTTTTACTTACATCAATAACACAAAATATGAATAAATTGTGAAAAAAATATAAAAACTTGTAATACTTTACAAAAGTAGTGTATAATTGTAACAGGAGGTAAAAGAAAATGAAAAAGAACACTGTGTTCAAAATTGTTGTAGGCATATCTTTATTATTAGCTGTAATAGGAATATTCTTACCAGAAATTCCAAGTAGAATTCTAGAAGTAATCGCTGCTACTGGATTACTTGTAACTGTAATTGCTTGTTGGCTCGTTCCATCAAAAGAACATACAGTATTAAAAACATTAATAACTATAACAGGATATCTAGCATTCTTAAGTTGGACTATTCCAGTCACAATATTTTATGGTAATGAACTTATTAATCAAGGCCTTCAAAGAGTATCACTATATAATTTAGTTCAATATCCTTACATAGCAATTCTCAATTTTATGCAACCAGTATTATTCATATTGGCTGTTGGAGGACTATATGGAATACTTAATGAAACTGGAGCTTACAGAAACTTACTAGAAAAAATTGCAAAATCTATGAAAGAGAAAGGAAATCTATTCCTAATATTAACTTCACTTATTTTAGCATTACTAAGTTCTATATTTGGTTTACAACTAATGTTATTTATAATAATACCTATGCTTTGTGGAATAATCATTCTTATGGGTTATGATAAAATAACAGCCTTTTTAACTACATTTGTTTCAATACTTATTGGGGTTATAGGTAGCACTTATGGTGCAGAAATAACTGGACAAATAAATAGCGCTTTAGCTACAGATTACAAAACTGAACTAATTGCTAAAATTGCATTATTTGTTCTAACATTCATAATATTTGCAGCTTTCTTAATAAAACATGCAAACAAAAACAAAGTAAATACAGAAGAAAAAGAATCACTACTATTTATAGGTGAAAAGAAACAAAATAAAAAACCAAACTGGCCTATATTATTAATATTAGGAGTACTATTATTATTATTAATACTAGGATGTACAGATTGGTCTGGTGTATTCGCTTCAACATTCTTTACAGACTTGCACACAAAAATAACTGGATGGACAATCAAAGACCAAACAGTAGTAGCTTACTTAATAAATGGAATAAATGCTTTTGGTAAATGGTCTCTTATTGAAGTAACTATAGTAACTGTAATAGCTTCTATTCTACTATGCGTATGCTATAACATAAAATTTAGTAATGCTATTAAATCATTTACTAAAGGAGCAAAAAATGTATTAAAACCAGTTTCTTTAATATTATGTGCTTATGTAGTTTTAGTATATTCTGTACAAAATCCAATCTTAACAACAATAGTAGACTGGACATTTGGATTAATTAAAAATACATCTGGTGTAATTGGAAAATTATTATTCACATTATTTAGTAGTATATTCACAGGAATTAATACATTAATTACACCTGATTTATATTACAATCTAAATTACTCATCTGTAGTAGCATACATAGCTAATGCATATCCAGACTTTAATAATGCTTTAGCAGTAATAACTCAAAGTTTCTATGGAATAACACAATTCTTAGCGCCTACAAGCATAATGATGTTACTAGGACTTAGCTATTTAGGTATATCTTATAAAGAATGGTTAAAAAATAGTTGGAAACTAATATTACAATTGCTAGCAGTTATATTAGTAATAATTCTAGTAGTAGTATTAATCTAAAATATAAAGTAATCGCAAAGATTACTTTTTTCATGTATAAAAATTTATAAAACACTACAATATATCATAGAATATAAAAGAGGTGTTTATGAATAAATATACTGAAGAACTAAGAAAAATATTAAAAGCAAGCGAAACTGAAGCATTAGAAAATGGAGATACTCTCGTAGGAACAGAACATATACTTTTAAGCATACTTAAAATAAAAACAAGTACTTACGAAATGCTAAAACAATTTAACCTAGATTACGAAATAGTAAAAGCACTAATCCCTAAAGGAGACACTCAATCAGAATTTGTCTTCTACAAAAGTGAATTACTAAAAATAATAGAAGATATAATAATTAAAAAACAAGACATCGAGGAAGTTATAACACTTCCTACCCTATTATCAAAAATACTAGATGACAATAAAACAAATGCATATAAAATCCTAAATACTCTAGGTGTAGATATAGAAAAGTTAGAAAGTAATTTAAAAACAAAAGAAAAAGAAGCAAGTCCACTAATAATACGAGAACTTGCAATTAACCTAAACAACGAAGCAAAAAAAAATCGCTTAGACAAAGTAATAGGAAGAGATAAAGAAATAGAAAGAATAATAGAAGTTTTAGCAAGAAAAAATAAAAACAATCCTATATTAATAGGAGAAGCAGGTGTAGGAAAAACAGCAATAGTAGAAGAATTAGCAAGAAGAATAGTAACAGGGGAAGTCCCAAAATTCTTAAAAAACAAAGAAATACTAAATTTGAATCTTGCCTCAGTAATAGCAGGAACTAAATATAGAGGAGAGTTTGAAGAAAAACTTAGTAAAATCATAAAAGAATTAGAAAGTGTTGACAACATAATTTTATTTGTAGATGAAATACACACCATAGTAGGTGCAGGTGGAGCAGAAGGTGCAATAGACGCATCAAACATATTAAAGCCAGCACTTGCTAGAGGTAACATCAAGTGTATAGGTGCCACAACAAACCTAGAATTTAAGAGTACTATAGAAAAAGATAAAGCACTAGAAAGAAGATTCCAAAAAGTATATATAAAAGAACCAAATGAAGAAGAAACAAAAATAATACTTAAAAAAATCAAAAAAGATTACGAGAAATATCACCAAGTAATAATACCAGAAAACATACTAGACTTAACAATAAGACTATCTAAAAAATACATTCAAAATCGAAATGAGCCAGACAAAAGTATAGATATACTAGACGAAATATGCGCAAGTACAAGCATAATAGAAAAAAAGAATGAATACTCTAACTTAAAAAATAAAATAGAAAAACTTCAAATTCAAAAAAATGAATATTTATTAAACAAAAACTTTGAACAAGCAAGCAAAATAAAAAAAGAAGTAACTACACTGAAAGAAAAATTACAAACTACTAAATTAAAAAGCACTAAAAATCGTGTATCTTTAGATATATTAAAAAAAGTACTAGAAACAAAAACAAACAGTAAAATATTTGAACTAGAAAACAAATCTTATTTAAGTAGTCTTAATACTAATTTAAAATTAAACATAATAAACCAAAATGAAGCAATAGACAAATTAACTAACATAACAGCCATTCATATGGAAAAGGCAAATGATATTCCTACTTCTATACTACTAGTAGGTACCCCTGGTACTGGTAAAACAACTCTAGTGGAAAACTATGCTAAAAACTTAAATTTAAATTTAATAAAGTTAGATATGAGTGAATATACAAATGAAACAAGTATAAATAAAATAATAGGTAGTCCTGCAGGATATGTTGGATACGATGAAAAAAACACTATATTTGAAGGAATTAAGACTTTTCCAATCTCAATAATATTACTAAAAAATTATGAATTAGCAAATCCAAAAATCATTAACATTTTGCTAAACACAATAGAAACAGGAAAACTAAAATTATCAAACAACGAAACATTAAACTTTAATAACTGCCTATTCATATTAACATCAAACGCTTTAAAAGAAACACAACCTATAGGATTTATAACAGAAAAAGAAAACATAATTAAAACTAGTAAATTTAAACACACAATTTACTTAAATAGTTTAACAAAAGAAAATATTATAGACATTATAAAAAAAGAAAACAACAGCTTAACTGACAAACAAATAAATGAAATAATAGAAAAATCTAATTACAAAAATGTAGGTGCAAAAAATATAAAAAATCTCATAAATGAAATAACTGTGAAAGATTTAGTTAATTCTATATAAGTATGCTATAATATTAATAGGTGAATGAAATGGATTTAGATTTAATTATATTTATTTTAATAATTGCTCTTCCAATAATTGCTCAAATATACATATCTTATTCTTATAATAAGAATTTAAAAAAAGAGGCAAGCAATAATTTAACAGGATTTGATGTTGCTAGAAAAATACTAGATAAAAATGGACTAAATGATATAATAATAATTGAAACAGGTGGTACATTAACTGACCACTATGACCCAAGTAGAAAAGTTGTAAGACTTTCAAAAAACATATATCATGGCACTAGCATAGCATCAAATGCAGTAGCAGCACACGAATGTGGACACGCTATTCAAGATAAAGAAGGCTACGCTTTTCTAAAAATTAGAAGTGTTATATTTCCAGTTGTAAATCTAGTATCAAGACTATCTTACTACATAATTATATTAGGATTTATATTTGAACTAGTTAATCTAGTATGGGCAGGAATTGCCGCAGTTGCAGTTGGTGTAATATTCCAAATTATTACTCTTCCAGTAGAAATAAACGCATCAAAACGTGCCCAAGCAGAGTTAGACGAGTTAGCACTTACAAACAACGAAGACAAAGAAGGAATAAAAAATATGTTAACAGCAGCAGCACTTACCTATGTAGCTGGAGTACTTGCAAGCATATTACAACTACTTAGATTAATTGGAATGGTTAAAGATAACTAAAGGACTTAAACATTGTAGAAGTCCTTTTTATTTTAGCCTCCTAGTAAATGGTTTGGCCATTTCTAAACTTTCACTACCAATTTCAAAATCCTTTAAATATTGTCTTAAAAAATATACTTTATCTAAATTATTTTTAAATATCAAATCACTTAACTCTATTGCTTTATCTAAATTGATTAACTTATATAATTCTAATCTCACATTTTCCTTAGTAATTTCATTAAATCTCCTAGACACTATTTCCTCATTAAAATCACTACTTTGAGAATACAATAACATATTAACAAATAAATTAACATTATTTTGCCAAATTATAGGGTTCAAAGTTCCATTCGGACATCTAAATTCAATAGTATTTCTTTTCCAAAATTCACCAGGTGCAAACACATTTTTAAAATTAACAGAATGTGTCTTTCTATCATCAGCAATTTCTTGAGTAATGTAATGATTTATTAAACTTATTGTTCTTTTATTAGATATTTTATCAAAATGATTTTTAAGTTGCTTGAATTAAATTAAAAGTTCCCGTTAAAAACGAAAAAAGAAATTTTTGCTTTA
>CAYWED010000045.1:0-10319 GCA_964457135.1 uncultured Muribaculaceae bacterium | reverse complement strand
TAGTATTACTGCTAGTACAAATATTGCTGGTAATTTAGGAGTAGCCGTAAGAAGAAATAATACAAATATTCCTGGAACACTTCAAACTGTAGCTGCATCTAATACTGACCCAGAAACATTTGGAGGAAGTGTAATTATCACTTTAAATTCAGGAGATACAATTGATTTAGCTATTACTCCAAGTCAAACTGGTAGTGGTACTGTAACTCAAGCAGCACTATCTGTAAAACAACTTAATGAAGAAGTAGAACAATAAAAAATGTTACACTTGGTGTAAAAAAATTAAACTAACAATAAAATCACATTTAACTAAAGAACTATCTAATTACAAGGATAGTTCTTTCATATTAAAAGAAACTAAACAAAATGCTTAAAATGTGTATTATAAATATTCTTAATAGTGCTATAATTATAATAGGTGGTGTTATGAGAAGAAGGAAAATAAAAGTACATTATGGAAATTTATTTATTTTAATAGCATTTGTAGGTATAGTATGTTTTGGGGGTTATTTTTTAATGGATCATTTTGTTTTTAATAAAGATAAGATAAGTGAAAATAAAGATGACGAGACTATAAAACATTTAGTTGATTTAGGTTATTCTAAAAGTGATGCTAGTAAGATACAAAGTAATTTAAGTAAAGATGATGTAAATAAAATTACTCAAAAGTATGATAATTTAGTAGAGTTTTCTCAAGTTAAGTATTTTCATATTGATAATATAGATAGGTATAATGCTTTAAAGACAAAGAACAATAGTTATTCTATTGAAGAGATTATAATGAGAGTTAATACTAGTGTGGATAAACCTTACTATACAGATATTAAGACTGTTACAAATCCTAATGAGTTAACCGCTCTTGTGAATAAGTATTATGCTATGCCAAGTGATTATGAACCTGATGATTTAATTAAAGTGGGAAGTCAAACAATGAGAAAAGACGCAGGAGAGGCAATGAAGAAATTACTAGAAGATATTAATGATGTGGATGGATTATATTTACAGGCACAGAGTGGTTATAGGAGTTATAATACACAAATATCTATATATAATGGATGGGTTAATAAAGATGGACAGGAACTTGCTGATACTTATAGTGCTAGAGCAGGACACTCTGAACATCAAACTGGACTTGTAATGGATGTTAGTAAAGATGGGACTTTAGATAAGAGTTTTGAAAATACTAAAGAATTTAAATGGTTAAGTGAGAATGCTTATAAATATGGATTTATTTTAAGATTTCCTAAAGATAAGATAGAAATTACAGGTTATGATTATGAGCCATGGCATTATAGGTATGTAGGTGTAGAAATTGCTAGTTTAATTCATACTGAAAAGATTACTTTGGAAGAATATGCTGTAAAATATTTGGGACTTTATTAGTCCTTTTTCTTTTTGAAAAGTTGTTTTAAAATAGACAAATTTATTCTTTTTATTTTAAGACAGTAGCGTTTTCTTTTTTTAATGAACATAAAATAGAATAAAATTCCTAATATTATTAAACCTATTGTTACTATTGCTGTTATGATTAATTTTAGTTCGGTTTTAGAGAATTCTGCTTTGTCAAATATGCTAGTGTTTGTTTCTTTTGAATGCTCTTTAATTTCTTTGTTTACTTTTATTATGTATTCTTTAGTTGTGGTTTTGTCTTCACTTGTTATTTCAAGTTTTATTATGTTTTCATTTTTATTTAAAGTATTTCCAGTAAGTTTTACACTTGACGCAGGATTTGTTGTTTCATAGTGGATGTCTAGATTATTTTCAAGTACACTCGCATCTATAATGTACTCATATGTATCACTATCAAAGTCTATTTCGTGGTTTTTTATAGTAAGGCTTTTTAGTGTTCCATCACTTTTTACAAATTCAATGTCTCCTCTTACAATGTTTAGAGTATAAACTTTTTGTAATTCTTCGTTTATATATACTTTTATTTCCATTTCGTTTAGACCTTTTTTTAGGCTTTTACTACCAGCACCTGTGACAACTTCTCCATCTTCTGAGGTTACATTTATTGTTATTATTTCAGTTTTGCTACTTACAAAGACGTTATAATTAGTGATATTCTTATCAAATGTGGGTACTAGTTTTGTTCCATTTATAGTAATGTTAGTTAAAGCATTATATGAACTAATAAAAGAAAAAAAGGTTAATAATAGTGTAAATAAGGCTTTTTTCATATTTCTCCTTTATTTTATAACACTAATTATTATGTCCTTTTCATTTTCTATAATACTTTCTATTTTTATTAAATCTAATACTTTTTTCTCTATGTCAGCGGGTAAATCTTTATAGTATATTTCCATTAAAGGTTCATCTTTTTCTATTTTATCATAAATTGTGTGTAAAAGGTTTATGCCTACACTTCGATTTATTTCATCTTCTTTCTTTTTTCTTCCTGCTCCTAGACTATTTTCAATTTTAGAGATTTCTAATGGATTAATTTCTGTAATATATCCACTTTTTGGAGATTTTATTGAGAGTATTTTATCACTTATTAACATTTTATTTAAGTCTCCGTGTTGACTATTAATCCATTCATAGAATTTGTTTTTGGCACTTCCATTAGTTAATACTTTTTCTACTTCTTTTTTGGCTTCATCTAAACTTATATTTTTACCTAGTGAAATCATGTGAGAAGATAGTTCTATTACTAGTTTTTCTAGTCTTTTTTCTCTTTTGCCTAGGAAAAAGTTTTCAGCCTCTTTTACTTCTAGGGCATTACCTATAGAGTAACCTAGAGGAGTAGACATATCGGTTAATACACATACTACTTTTCTTTTAAAGTATTCTCCTATTTTTATCATATATTTTGCAAGTGTTTCAGCAGAAGACTCATCTTTCATAAATGCACCTTTACCTACTTTTAAGTCAATTACTATGTAAGGCGCTCCACTTGCTATTTTTTTACTCATTATGCTACTTGCTATTAATGGTATTGACTCGACTGCGCCTATTTCATCTCTTAAGGCATATATTTTTTTGTCTGCAGGAGCAAGAGAACTAGTTTGACTAATTATGCTTATTCCTATAGTGTTTACTAAATTTTCAAATTCTTCATTTGTAAGATTTACTGTGTAGCCTGGGATACTTTCTAATTTGTCTATAGTTCCTCCTGTAAACCCAAGACTTCTTCCACTCATCTTTGCAACACCTAGACCAAGGGATGCAACAATTGGACCTACTATAAATGTAGTTTTATCCCCTACACCACCTGTAGAGTGCTTATCTACTACTGTTTTATTTATGTTACTTAAATCTAGTACGTCTCCTGTCTTAATCATTGCGTCAGTTAGATAAAATGTTTCTTCGTATGAAAGACCATTCTCTTTTATGAGTAAAAGAAAATCTCCCATTTTTGTGTCATTGATTACTCCATTTGTAAAATTATTTACTACATAAAATATTTCTTCTTTTGTTAATTTTTCGTGTCTTTTTAATTTTTCTATAATACTATCTATTTTCATGCTCTCACTTTTTCTTTCTATTTTTGATTGTTGGGTTAAATATATTTTTTCTAATTCTTCGTTACTTATAAATTCATTTTTTCCAGTAATTTTATTTTTTACTAGTACGTCTCTACCAAGTAAGTAATCAATTGACACCTCAAAATAGTTTGATAAATCAATTAAGTTTTGTAGTGTTGGAATTCTTGTTCCTTTTTCATAGCAACATATAGATGCTTTTGTAACGTTTATGATGTTACCAAGTTCTTCTTGTGTTAGTCCAAAAGTGTTTCTTAATTTTTTCAATCTATCAGTTGCCAACATTCTACTCACCTACTAGATTAATTATACTATAATATTTTTTTATTTTAAAGTGAGAGCAGGAAAACAGGAAAACTATTCCTCGTTTTCAATTACGCCTGTCTTATTTTTTGATTCACTTAAGAATGTTATTCTTTCGGCTATTACGTCAGTTGAATATTTTATTTCTCCGTCTTTTTCATAAGAACTTGTTTGGATTCTTCCCTTTACTCCGACGATATCGCCTTTTTTACAATATTCACAAGTATGTTCAGCGACTGAATTCCATAAAGTACATTTAATAAAGTCAGTTTCGTATTTTCCATCAGCACTTTTGTATGGTCTTGGAACTGCTACTGTTATATATGAACGTTTATTTCCTTTTTCAGTTTCTATGACTTCTGGGTCTTTAGTAAGTCTTCCTACTACTATTACATTGTTTAACATGATTCCCTCCTTTCTAAAAGTACTTTATCATGTTTTAAAGTTTTATGCAAACGTGGGAAATTCAATTTTGTACGTGTTTTTTTAGGTCAATTTTAAGTTTTGTTTCTTTCTATATATAGGGTGAAATTAAAAATTAAAAATTGAGCACATTTTTTGGCTTCAATTTTTAATTTTGGCAATTTTTTAACTTTTTGCAAATTCTAGTATTTCATCATATTTTCCCAGTGCTTCTATGAGTAAATCTATTTCTTCATAGGTGTTGTAAAAGTATAAACTAATTCTTACTGTATCAGTGAAATTGGCTTCTTCTTTTAACATTTTTACACAGTGGCGTCCACTTCTTACACATATGTTTTTGGTGTTTAAGTATAATCCTAGGTCACCTGACGTGATACCATCAATGTTTATAAGTACTATTCCTGAAGTTGAACTTTCATTGTAGATTTTTATGTAAGGTATTTTTTTTAATTCTTTTATTAGATATTTTCTTAGATATGCAACGTGCCTTTCTATATTATCCATTCCTAAGTTGTTTAAATATTTTATTGATTCACTAAAAGCAATTATTCCTGCAATGTTTGGAGTACCTGATTCAAATCTATAAGGAATTTCTACTAATTCTAATTCATTTTCTGTATAACTTTCATTCATTCCTCCACCAAATCTTGTTGGCATCATACCACGAAGTAGTTCTTCTTTAGCATATAGTACTCCAACTCCTGTAGGTCCACACATTTTATGGGCAGAAAAAGCTAGAAAGTCAATGTCAGTGTCTTGTACATCTATTTTTTTATGTGGTACACTTTGAGCCCCGTCAACTAGTATGTAAGCACCGTGTTTGTGTGCTAAAGAAGCTATTTCTTTTATGTTCCTAGTATCACCTACTACGTTAGTCGTTTCTGCTAAAGACACAACTTTTGTTTTAGATGTTATTTCTTTTTTTATAGCATCTACTGTTAATTTATTGTCTTCATCAAGATGAGCATATTTTAGTTTTATTCCTTTTTCTAGAGATAATATTAGCCATGGTAAAATATTTGATGCGTGTTCACTTTTACTTAGTATTACCTCGTCTCCTTCGGTAAGGTGCTGTTTAAAGAATCCAAATACGCACAAGTTAATGCTATCAGTTGTGTTAGCAGTAAATATTATTTCATTTTTGCTTTTTGCATTTATAAATTTACTTACTAAATCTCTTGTATTATCTATTTCATCGTCAGTTTTAAAACTAATGTTATAGTCTCCTCTGTGTGAATTTGATGTGTAACAGTTAAGATATTCCATTTCTTTGTTTATTACACTTATAGGTTTCCATGTTGTTGCTGCATTGTCAAAATATATTATTCCTTGTTTTTTCATTAAAAAATCTTTTTCTATGTTCATTCTTTATCACCTACACTATAATTTATGATAAACTTATGTGTTAGTATATGTAATTTGTGTATAAAAGTGATATAATTTTTTTGGAGGTATATATATGGACGATTGTTTATTTTGTAAAATTGTTAAAGGAGAAAATCCGTCATACACTGTTTATGAAGATGAGGTTGTTAAGGTTTTTTTAGATGTGTTTCCAAATAGTACTGGACATACTTTGATTATTCCTAAAAAGCATTTTTTAGATTTAGGAGATATTCCACTTGAAGTACTTACTCATATTATGGAAACGGCTAAAAAGATTAAGCCTATTCTTGAAAAAAAATTAAATCCTGAAAGTGTTGTTTTAATTCAAAACAATGGAGAGGCCGAGAAAATCAAACATTTTCATTTACATTTAATACCAAAATATGAGAGTATGCCTAAGATGAGTGTGGAAGATGTTTATGAGTTACTAAAGGAGGAAAACTAGTATGGCAAAAAGTTACGATAAATTAGTTAGAGATAAAATCCCAGAAATTTGTGAAAAGAATGGGGATATCCTAACTATAGAATATTAAGTGATGATGAATATAAAAAATATCTTGAATTAAAATTTTATGAAGAAATCAATGAAGTTATTTTAGGTTCTAGCGAAGAAAAATTAGAGGAACTTGCTGATTTACTTGAGGTAATGCGAACTTATGCTGAATTATTTAATATTAATTTAGATGATATTATAAAAACTCAACAAGAGAAAAGAGAAAAACGTGGTGGATTTAAGAAAAAGATTTTACTTATGAGCACTAGTAGAAAGGAAGATTAATGCAAGAATTAGTTATTGGTGGAGTTTACAAGCATTTTAAGGGACATGTTTATAAAGTTATTGCAGTTGGAAAAGATGCTGAAAATTTGGAAGAAAAAGTAGTTTATCAAAACGTTGAAGATGAAAGTGATATATGGATACGTGAAAAGAATGAATTTTTGTCTTTAGTTGATAAAGAAAAATACCCAGATGTTGAACAAAAATATAGATTTGAGTTACAAAGTTAAAAGAAACGATTTTTTAGTCGTTTCTTTATTTTACTTAACGTTTTAATATTTTTCTATTCATTTTTCTTTAATATTCTCTTTTGCTGTGGTGTCATTAGTTCTAAAATTTCATTATTCATAAATTCTTGGATTATTTCATTTACATTTGTGTTATTAGAATAATTGTTAATAACACATTTTACTGTTCCTTCTTCATTATAACTTATAGTAATATCATTTTTTGTTATTGTAAGAACACTCAATTTTCCATCTTTTATTAATATTTCATCAGTTGTTTCTTTTTTATTTTGATTTACTTCTTTTTCTATTTCTAATTTAAATTCTTCATATCTTTTCAAATCTTCTTCAGATATTCCTAGTAAATTTATAATATTATTAAATAAGTCATTTATATTGCATGGATAAGTAAGTTCTAGTAATAAAGATTGTAATTTTTCTTCATTATCAAATTTATGAATATAACCTTTAGGATGATTTGACCTGATATTCCATGGTTCTGATATAGATAAAGACAAATGATATTTTCCACTAAATCCATCTATATAGAAACTATATGGAGACAAAAATCTTTTACAAGAATTGCCATTTGTAGGATTTTTTATAGTAAAATGTTGTAATTCTAAATTAAAACTATCTTTTGGCATTCTATAATAATCATAATTTCTAATCACATTTCTATAATCTATAATAAATTTGGGACTTTCATCCATAAAACTACCATATCTAAGTGAAATAATTGCATCATCACAAGTATTAATAAAATGACACTTAAATGATAAATCTTCCTTATTAAAGTCTTTTATAAAACATATATTTGGGACTTCTACTCCTACTAACTTTAAAAGTTTTCCAAACTCTAAGTTTATTTTCTTTAAGTCTTCTTCCTTATATAATTTTTCTTTAATAATTTCTGATGTTTCTAAACTTGAATACATTTTAAAATCTTTATTTCCAGTAACTCTTAATGTATTTAATATCTCTAGCCATTTTCCAACTTCAATTTGTAATTCTAGACTTTCAAAATCAACTTTTGGAACATCTAGACTTTTCCCTGATTTTATTAATTTTTCCTTTAATATTTCTAAATGATTTTTCATTATTTTTAAACCCTCCTAGATTTATTCTAGCACAATAAAAGAAGTAAATCTAGTAAGAGATACTTCCTTTTTTGTTACTACCAACCTACGAATGCACCAAATATTATTGCTAATAAAATGAAAAGTATTAATATTACAAAGAAACTGTTACCATAATTGTTTCCACAACAAGGATTTGGTTCACAGCAAGGTTTTGGTTTACAACAATTATTCATATTTAACACCCCCTTAAATTAGATAAATGCACCTAGTATGATTACTAGTAAAATAAATAATACTAAAGCAAATGCTGCTCCTGATATTCTATTGTTTCCGCATCCACAATTCATAAGTCATTCCTCCTTTTTTTATCTTTACACTTTTATTATAAGCAAATTCATAAAATATGTGAGTGCTTATTATTGTGTTTTATTTAATTTTTTGCTATTATATAAGCATTGGAGGTAAAATTATATGAAAAAGATTATAGGAGTATTATTTTGTTTATTTTTAGTATGTGGATGTGGGACTTCACATTTAGAAAATGGTGAAGAAAGTGTTGTTACTTTTGATAAAGATGGAATAAGTGCTCAAGAGTTATATGAAGAATTGAAGAGTCAAAATGGGGCTAATATTTTGGTTACTTTACTTGATACTAAGCTATTAGAAGAAGAATATGGTAAAAATGAAGATTATAATAAAGCAAGTGAAAATCAATATATTAGTGATGTTGTTGCTTCTCTTAAGAATCAATGGGGAGATAATTTTTCAACTTATTCTCAAAGTTATTATGGGGCTAAGAATGAAGATGAGTTAAAAGATGTTATAAGACTTACTTATAGAAGAAATAAGTGGATGGATGATTATTCTAAAACACAAGTAAATGATACTCAAATAGATGATTATTATGAAAATTATGCTATTGGAGATATTACTGCTAGTCATATTTTAATTAGTAGTCAAGTTTCTAGTAATGCTAGTGATGATGAAAAGAAGGCTGCAGAAGATAAGGCACGTGAGAAAGCAGTAGAGGTTATTAATAGACTTAATAATGGAGAAGATTTTGCAGAGTTAGCAAAAGAACTTAGTGATGATGCTGCTAATAAAGATAAAGGTGGAGATTTAGGAGCATTTAATGACAGAAGTAATTATGATGAAAACTTTTTAGATGCTGCTATTAAATTGGAAGTTGGCAAATACTCTACTACACCTGTTAAATCTCAATTTGGATATCATATTATATTAAAAACTAAACAAGATGATAAACCTGAAAAAGATAAAATTAAAGAAAGTATTATAGAGGAAATTGCTAAAGACCTTGCTAGTGAGAGTGGATTTAATACTAAGGCTATTCTTGCTTTAAGAGAAAAGTATGGTGTTAAGATTACAGATAGTGATTTAGAAAAAGAATATAATACAATGTATGGTTTATAATAGAAAGATAAAATCAGTTCTTGATGGACTGATTTTTTTGTTACTAATAATTTGTATTTTCATTTAAAATGATGTTTATGTCATCTATGTTGTATCCTTTTCTATATAGGTAATTTTTAATTTGTGTATTTAGTGTAAGCCCTGTATATTTTTTACTGTATTTATTATAGATTTTAGCATATTCTTTTTCTAGAGAAGTCTTATCATTTTTATTTATGTTACTTAATAATTCATCTATTAATTCGCTTTGATATCCTAGATTAAATAAGTCTATTTTAAGTTTGTTTTTGAGCATATTAGTAGATTTATTTTTCATTAGGTTAACTTTTTTATCTATTATTTTTTGTAATTTTTCTTTCCAAGTGGTATATTCAATTGTGTCTAAATATTCATCTATTAAGTTTTCTGGTAGTCCTAAATCTAGTAAGTTTCTTTTTATTTTATAAGGACCTACTCCAGTTAGATTAACTTTATCATTTATGTATGCTTCTATGTATTTTTCTTTATTAAGGTAACCTTCTATTTCTAATGTATCTATAACGTCTGCTATTAAGACTTTGTCAAATCCTTTTTTTTCTAAGTATGTTTCAAGTTCACTTCTAGCTCTCATTTTTATTTCGATGTAAGATAAGGCTACATTATATACCTCGTAGTATTTATTTTCTTCTATTACTTTTTCAAGTAGGCTTAGTGTTATATCTTTAGTAACTAGAAGGTTATTTTTTATTATTACATCTTCATATAGGATTAATTCATTTGTGTCAAAAGTTACTTTATATCTTCCTTTAGATATCTTTTTGTATTTTAGTATTTTCATAATTTTATATTTACCTCCTATAGATATATTTACAATAACACGTATTAGTTTTTGTCGTCAAACGTTTTTTTGTATGTGTATGTATTTTTAAGGTTTAAAAGCCTCGCCTTTCTTGTTTTAAAAAACGAGGTTTCTATGTTTAAAGTTCTTCTTTTAAGGCATTTATTTCTTGTAATGATAAATTTGTATAAGTTGCTATTTTTTCTATAGGCTCATTATTAGATAGCATTTCTTTGGCTATTTCGATATTTCTTTCTTGTTTTCCTTGTGTTTTACCTTGCTTTATTCCTTCATCGCGGCCTTTTTGTTCTGCTTCTATTCTTGCTTCCTTTAGGTGTCTTTTTTCTCTGCTTCTTCTTAGTTTTTCATCTTCGTCAAAGTTTTGTACAT
>CAYWED010000044.1:0-10807 GCA_964457135.1 uncultured Muribaculaceae bacterium | reverse complement strand
AAATTCATTCTTTATCTAGAACATACCCTTTAACAGAATATTGTTATAATATAATAATAGCCCATAATCTAAATTCGATAGCTCTATTACTATTAATTTTAAAACCAACTGCAATTATTGCATCTAAATTATAGTATTTAGTATTTCTCCTTACTTCTTTTCTTCCTTCATTTTGAACTGTCAAGAAATCCTTGACAGTTTCTTTTTCTATTAATTCATTATTATAAAAAATGTTTTTAAGATGTAAACTAACATTTTGTTTTGTTGTACCAAAAAGTTCAGCTATTAATTTTTGACTAAGCCATACCGATTTATCATCAACAATTACTTCAATTGTTTTTTCCTTGTTTTGATTTGTAAAAATTAAAAATTCTGCAGTAGAATTTCTTATTTGTAAAGTTTCCATTAGTTTACCTCCTGAAGTTTTTTACTATAGACTTCCTAACTAAATTATAACTTAAATTATGTATAATAACTATAGTTTTACAAAAAAAAGTTAAAATGTTTCTAACAACAGGATATGGGAATGCACCACGAAAATTTAAAAGTCCTTATAAATAAAGGACTTTTAGCATTCTTTGTTGCACCACCAACAATTTTTGCACTTGCAAAATAAACTATTTTCTAATGTTTTTCAGTTGATTTTTTATAAAATCACGTATTATTCTCCTTGATTACAAGGATTTTTCATCAACTATTTTTAAACTACTAGAGCAAATCAATTTATATTTTGGGTATATCCTTTATTCTACCCCCCCGAATTTTTTCATCACATTTCCAACACATCTACTAACAAGAAATGGTCCAATCAAATTAGTATTTAATGTATCTTGCCAATCTTCAGTTGTCCTTTCATCAAAATCTCTATCAATTGCAATACCTGCATTATTAACAAGTACATCAATTTTTCCAAACTTATTAACAATATCTTGAACCATATTATTAATAGATATCTCATCTCTCACATCTACCCTTGCTACTAACGCATCGATACCAAATTCCTTTTCAACAAATAATTTTAAAATTATTTGCTTCTTTATCCTCTTTTAAATAATTTATTACAACGTTATACCCTTTCTTAGCAAACTCTATGACAATTGCTCTACCTATACCTCTAGAGCCTCCAGTAACTAAAACTACTTTCTTATTCATAAATCCTTAAAAAAGAAAATAACCCCAAGGATTACTTTCAAATTAAACTATATATAATTAATAATTAGTTGCTCTTCTTTCTTGATAAGCTTTTCCATGTTTACAAACAGGACACACCTCAACTGCTTCCTTACTTCTATAAACATGTCCACAATTTCTACAAATCCAAATTGTTTCTTCTTCGCTTTCAAAAACCAAATTATCTTCAACTTTTTTAAGTAAAGTCAAAAATCTCTCTTCATGTTCTTTCTCAATAGCCCCTACTGCTTCAAATAAATAAGCTATTTGGTCAAATCCTTCTTCACGAGCAACCTCTGCAAAACCTTTATACATATCAGTGTGTTCATAATTCTCACCACTAGCAGCATCCTTTAAATTTTCTGCTGTACTAGGTATATTACCTCCATATAATTCTTTAAACCACATTTTAGCATGTTCCTTCTCATTATTAGCAGTTTCTTCAAAAATAGCAGCTATTTGTTCATAACCATCTTTCTTTGCTCTACTTGCATAATAAGTATATTTATTTCTTGCTTGACTTTCTCCAGCAAATGCAGCCATTAAATTAGCCTCTGTTTTACTTCCTTTTAATTCCATAAAATTACCTCCAAGAAGATTATAACACACTAACTATTATTAAGTAACTAAAAAGTTTTTAAAGTTAACCATATCAAAATATTTAATACAAAAAAAATTCTCAAAATCGCTATACAAACACTATCAAAAAAATGGTAAAATATGGTAAATAATTTAAACATTAGTCACACACCAAATGACTAAATAAAACCACAAATTATGAGAAAATAAAAACAGGTGAAAGATATGGTTTATGTTAAAGAAGAAGTTACACCAACTAACATATACAATGTAGTCGGTAAAAATATTCAAAAATATAGAAAACTTCGTGGATTAACTGGAGAAGAATTAGCCGCGTTATGTAACTTATCATATGGATATGTAAAAAATCTAGAATCTCAAAAAGTATATGCAACTATATCTATAGAAACTTTAAAATTAATAGCCGACAAATTAGAAATTAAACTTGGAAATTTTTTCGAGGAATAATTTCTCTTTTTTTGTATATAATAAAAATGTTAGCACTCACTATTGACAAGTGCTAATTAAAGTGTTATCATTAATCATGTAAGGAGATGAGATTATGAGTTTATTACCAGGAAGATTTTATTTAGATAACTTTTTCGATGATTTCGATACTGATAAGAAAATGATGAACATGAACTGTGACATTTATGAGAAAGAAGGTAAATATAATATTGTAATTGATATCCCAGGATTCAACAAAGATGATATAAAAATTGATGTTGAAGATGGATACCTTACAATTGAAGCAACTAGAAAAGTAGAAAACGACGACGAAGACAAAGAAAAACATTACATTAAAAGAGAAAGATTCTACGGTTCATTCAAAAGACAATTCTATATTGGTGATGTAAATCATGAAAATATAGAAGCAAAATTTGAACAAGGAACACTAAAAATCACAGTTCCAAAATCAGAAGAAAAAGAAACTAAAAAATCAATAGAAATTCAATAATTAAAAATTTAACCCCATCAAAAATGGGGCTTTTTTATGTCTAATTTATCTTTTCTTCATCTTCTAATACTTTATAATCAACTTTACCAATCATAGTTTTAGGTAGTTCACTTCTAAATTCAAACTCATATGGAATAGAATACTTAGATAAATATTTTTCACAATACTTCTTAATATCTTTTTTCATTTCATCATTACCTGCTATTCCATCTTTTAAAACTATAAATGCTTTTGCTATGTGACCTTTATGAGGATGTTTTTTCCCTACAACACACACAGTCTCTACACCAGGGTAATTTGAAAGTACACTTTCTATATGAGAAGGATACAAATTATAACCTGATGAAATTATAATTCTTTTTAGTCTTTGCACAAAATAAACAAAACCATTTTTATCCATCTTCCCCATATCGCCAGTATGAAGCCAAACTCTTCCAGTCTCGTCTTTTACTAAAACTTTATCAGTTTCTTCACTATTATTAAAATACCCAAGCATTACATTAGGTCCACTTATACAAATCTCTCCTTCCATATCATAGTCCAAAGTTTTTCCAGTTTTTATATCTACTATTTTATATAGCATATCTTGAACAGGAACACCAATACTTCCTCTAGGTTGTATTTTAATAGGCAATAAACAACTTGCCCCACAACCTTCAGTTAACCCGTATCCTGGTCTTACACTTGCAAAACTCCCATGACTTTTCATAAAATCATCAACACGCTTTTTAAGTATAGGAGAAACATTATCTCCACCAGTAATAATATCTTTAATAAAAGACAAATCGGTATTTTGTAAACACTTATCATTAATCATAGTTTCAAGTAATGTAGGAACTCCCACTATAAAATTGGGTTTATACTGTTTAATTAATCTACCAAACTTTTTATAATTAAAAATAGGAATTAAAATACACTTTATACCTAAAGACAAAGGAGTATGAATACATACATCGAGCCCAAAAGCATGAAATATTGGCATAATTGTCAAAATTGTATCTCCTGGATTAGCACTTACAATCATAGAACCAGTTTGCATAGTAACTGCATTAAAATTTTTATTACTTAGAACTATTCCTTTAGGAGTGCCTGTAGTCCCACCACTATATAATATAACCGCTTTTTCTTCTGTATCTTTCTTACATTTATATTCCCCATCATACCCACAACCAAAATCTAAAAAATTTGCCCAAGAAATAACTCTTTCATCTTTATAAGAAACTTTTATTTTTCTACCTTCAGTTAACTTATAAACTAATTTAGTAAACTTATTCATTTTATCTCCTGCACTCATTACAATAACTTTTTCCACCTTAGTTTTATCTATTACATTTATAATCTTATCTAATGCAATATCAATTGTAAGTACAATTTTTGACTTAGAAATCACTAAATAATTTTGAATTTCTTTTAAAGCACTTAAAGGATGAACCATATTAGCAATAGCCCCGACCATATTAATAGCATAAAACGAAACAATGGCTTGAGGAATATTAGGCGCACATATTGTAACCACGTCGCCTTTTTCTACACCAATTGCCTTCAAACTCTTTGCCACATCTTCTATTTCAAACAAAAACTCTCTAAAAGTTACATTAGTCCCATAATATTCATAAGCAAACCTGTCAGGATTTTTATTAGCAGCATCTCTTATAACTTCCCACAACATCAAATTAGGATACTCTATTGTTTTTGGAACTCCTGAATCATAAAATTTAATCCAAGGTTTATCACAAATTATACTTTTACTCTCATTTAACTTTTCCATTGTATTCTCCTTACATAAAAAAAATAGATTCATTAAAACTTAATTTAACTCCTCTAAATACTATGCAAGAAAAATAACTTTTATTTATTAATTTCTCTTCTTATGTTGAATATTAAATGCTATAGATAAAAGCATTTTAACAGGAATAAATCTACTAAAAAACACACCTAGTTTCATAGTTAATCCTGGAATAATTAACATCTTTTCTTTAAACAACTTATCAATTGCATACTTTGCGACATACTCACTTTTTAACGCTTTAACACTAAAATGTCCTCCAGCAATATTATTAAAATTTGTATCAACTGGTCCTGGACATAATGCACTAATATGAATATTTTTATGCTTTTTCTTTAACTCTTCATAAATACTTAAAGTATAACTTCTAACATAACTTTTAGTAGCATAATAAGTGTTGAGCATTGGCCCTCCTGGCATAAGCCCTGCAGAAGAAGCAACATTCAAAATATAACTTTGAGGAAACTCATCCATATATTCTAAACATACTTTTGTAATTTTATGAACACAAACTATATTAACACTTATCATATCAAGTTCGCGTCTTATATCAACTTCATCATAAAAACCAAAAGCACCAAACCCAGCATTATTAATAACTACCTGAGGTCTCTCTTTTCTTATAAACTCACACAACTCATTTGTACTTGTTTCACTTGTTAAATCAGCAACATATATTCTAGAGTTTTTAACTTCCTTGCTTGCTTCTTTTAACCTCTCTTCACTTTTAGACACCATAATCACTTCATGTCCAAGTTCACTTAAATAACGAGCCATATCTTTTCCTATTCCACTAGATGCTCCTGTAACTAAACATTTCATATTTTTCCACCTATCTTTATTATTATTTTAACACAAAAAAATTAAAAAAATGTATTGTATTTATTTAGTTTTCTAATTACACTTCTTAATCATTAAAAAATCAAAATTATCTCTATAAATATCTTTTACAATTTCCTCATAAGAAAAAGTTTCATCTATTTGTGTATCTCCATCATACCAAGAATTAGCAACATAAAATTCATTATTTTCATTATTCACACTTGTTATAACTATATAATGCCCTTCACCTGCAAATCTGTTAGGATGAGGTCCAACACCAATCAAAGCCATATATCCACTTTTTATCATATTAATTACTTTTTCTTTCATATCCTCTGGATGAGAATAATTTATCTTCACTATTTCATATTCTATTCTCACATTTTCTTTAATTAATTTATTCAGACAATAAATAATAGAAACTCCATTAATACCATCAAAATATCCTTTAGACAAAAAACCAAACTCATTAAATAACATTTTTTTAGAAATAGATATAGGATCTTCATCAATTCCAAAACTAGCCAAAATCGTTGCAAGTGAAGTGGGTCCACATCCATTTTTCTTAATAATCCAAGTTGAATCTTCTATTGGCTCATCATATTCATACTGCTTGAATCTTATAGTAAAACGTCTTCCAAATTTATTAGGTCTAATTATTTCATATTTCTCACTTTTCATTTTCTGCTTTTATCTCCAATCACATATATATCTATAGTATATCAAAATCTTATTAAATTAAAAACAAACTATTAAAAAAGTGGCCTAAACCACTATCCTAAAGCAACATCTAAAACCATCATTATTGAAAATCCAATTAGTGTAAAAAATGCCATTAAATCTTTTGACTTATTACTTTGGCTCTCTGGTATCAATTCTTCAACTACAACATATATCATAGCCCCAGCCGCAAAACACAAGAAGAAAGGTAAAATATTTTGAATTCTAACTACAAGTAAAGCACCAATAACCCCCGCGATTGGCTCGACTATACCACTAAGTTGTCCATAAAAGAATGATTTTTCCCTTGAGTATCCCTCTCTTCTTAAAGGTAAACTAACTGCACTCCCTTCAGGAAAATTTTGTAGTCCTATTCCTAAAGCAAACACCAAAGCAGCAAGCAAACTTGCTTCACTAGAGTTATACATTAAACTTCCAAAAGCAACACCAACAGCAAGACCTTCTGGTATATTATGTAATGTTATACTAGTTATCAAAAGTAAACTTCTCTTAAATCCTTCTTTATTATTCTTTTTAAACTTCTTCATGAAATGATTACAAACTTTATCTCCAATATATAAAACTACTCCACCTAATAAAAATCCAATACTTGCGACCCCCCAAGCACACTTTCCTAACTCACTAGCAAGACTTATTCCTGGCTCTAATAATGACCAAAACGATGCAGCCACCATAACTCCAGCAGCAAATCCAAGCATAGCATCCATAACATTTCGATTAACCTTTTTAAAGAAAAACACTAAAGCAGCACCTAATGCAGTGACACCCCAAGTAAATAAAGTTGCAATTAAACTTAATAATATAGGATTAAAACCTAACAATCTATCTATCATTTTTTACTCGTCCTCCCACACTATTAATCTATGAAATACGTCTATACAATGTATGGGTAAAAAACACTATAGGACACTAAAATGTAAACTAATTACTAGTTTCATTAATAAAAATCAAAGAAAGTGATATAATAATA
This sequence comes from uncultured Muribaculaceae bacterium, assembly GCA_964457135.1. Lineage (GTDB taxonomy): Bacteria > Bacillota_I > Bacilli_A > RF39 > UBA660 > MGBC139354. Next base: position 3,781 of record CAYWED010000044.1, on the reverse strand, counting down.
TTATTAAGAAGGTGAAAAAATGAAAAAAGAAAAAATAAAAATCTTAACCGCTTTAGGTACTGGTGCAGTTATAGGTGGTACTCTTGGAGTATTATTTGCTCCTGCAAAAGGAAGTGAAACAAGAGCCAAAATTAAAGAAAGTTTTACAGACCTAAAAGTAAAACTACAAGGACTAGATAAAGAAGATATTAAAGCCTATATCGAAAAAAAACTTGATGAACTTGATATTGAAATAACTAAACTTGATACTGAAGTAGAATACAAAAAGGCTAAAAAACAAGCTAAAAAAGTAATTAAAAAAATCAACAAATTAATTAACTACACAAAGAAAAAAGGAATGGAAGATTTCGAAGACTTAGTAGAAGAACTAAAAGAAAAAGCATTTGAAATTAGTGAAGAAATACTTACTGATTTAGAAGACTAAAAAAAATGACCTAAAAGTCATTTTTTATTTACCTTTCTTTGAAGCATATACTAGAAGAACAATCAACAAAGCAATTCCACCTATAGTAACACCTATAATCAAATTTTCATTTCTATAATATTTTACTAATACCTCTTCTACTTTATCAGTTTTATCTTGGCTATCATAATAAGAAAAAATAGTACTTATTAAGTTTTCATTTATAGATTCATCATAAGTTATAAAATATGCACCACCAATAGTTATAAAAGGAACATCATTCACCTGAGCACTTAAATAATCAAAAACATTATTCATAAGTTCTCTATTATCTTCGTTTTCACTAACTTCATAACTTACAAGATTAAAAAGCGCTCCATACTCTTCATATTTTTCATTTAAAAACTTTAAAAATTCTACTGATTTTTCTTCACCCTTTTTTCTAAAAAAAGTAACATTAACCTGCTTTTCATCTTCTATTAACTTATCAAATGCAGGTTCTATTCCCTCGTTTTTAAGAGCCTCTTCTAAATTTAAACTTTTCACTTCTGCCTTTAAAACCATAGGGCTACTTATTAAAAACAAACTAAAAACTATAATTAATATCTTTTTGATAAACTTCCTTTCTTTTTTAAAAAATCTACTAAATACATCCTCCATAACATAATTATACTTGAAAATTTCTACAAATAAAAGACCCACTTTTCATTAATAGTAGGTCCATATTTATTTAACTTCAATATCACCTGAAGTTGTTTTTATATTTAATGTAGTTTGACTATACCTGTCACTATTATACACATCCACGTCTCCACTTACAGTTGAAGTACTAACATATACTGAATTTATACCCTCTATTTCTACCTCTCCACTTACAGTAGATATTTTAGAATTACTCGTTAACTGGGCTGCTACTATGTCAACGTCTCCACTTACAGTAGTTATTTCTAACATACCATTCAAATTACGTACCTGAGCGTCTCCACTAGTTGAACTTAAAACAACTGTCTCAACATTAGCAGCCTCTATATCACCACTTGTAGTCTTAACATTCAAGTTAGGTATATTTATAGAATTAACTTCTCCACTTACGGTTTTTATAGTTGCTTTACTTGCACCTTTAACAATCACATCTCCACTTGCAGTTACTATCTCCATTTTACTAAGAAGAAAACTATCAACTTCTACTTCTCCACTTGCAGTTTTAATATTAAATTCTCCTTCATATTCTTCAGGAACATTTATTACTACTTTTCTATTAAAATAACATAATCCAAAACAAAATGACAATTTAACATCATAATTTATATTTAAAGTACTATTATCTAAATTAACTTTAAACTTAGTATCATCTTTATCATAAACCTGTACTCTTACATCTTTTGTATCACTATATCTTATAAATATATCTGCATCTGTTAAATCAGCATCTATTAAATTTATATCACTAAAACTATAAACTTCATCATAAACTAACTTATAATTATCTTTAATATTAAAAGTAAAATCTGTATTTCTAAACACTATAACAAAAACCATAAATGCAGTAAGAACTATTACTCCAACTGACAAAAGTACAATCTTTAAAATATTCATATTTTTATCACTCATAATTATTTCTCCTCTAACTTAAATACTAAAATCACTATTTTTTCACACATTGCATAAATAATCCATATAATCCAAGTTATATGCCAAGCCATAGTCAAAAAACTAACAACTAAATATATAACAAGAAACAAAAGACCTAATATTTCTTTAAACTTTTTAAGAGAAGAATTTTCTTCTATAATATTCTCTTCGACTTTCTTTCTCTGTTTATTAACAATTGAAGAATAAACTATAATAACTGTAGCCAATGCAATAATTCCTAGAAAACCAACAACTAACATTGAATCGTTCACACCAATACCATCAGCAAATATTACCCACATTATTGATATAAAATATAAAAATATTGAAAAACTTAAACATAAAGCAAACTTTCTTCTAATCTTATATTCTATTCTAGATGTACTATCTTCTATTATTTTATTATTACCCTCTTTTTTAGTTTTAGTTCCTTTTAACAATTCATCAGTTGTAATATCAAATAATTCACAAAGTGGAACTATTTTATCAAAATCAGGCATACTTTGATTAGTTTCCCATTTAGAAATAGTTTGTCTTGAAACATTAAGTTTATTAGCAATATCTTCTTGAGAATATCCTTTAGACTTTCTGTAGTTTAATATTTTATCACCTATATTCATTTTTTCACCTCTAAAGAAAATTATACATTTAACATTCTCAAAAATCTATCAATATAAGTTGGAAATATGTCAACCAATCTTAACATTTATATAAAATTTCACTAAAAATCTAAATATTATCATTCATTAAAGAATCTTTTCTAAGTTGATACAACTCTTCTTTAATTCTATGTATTTCTTCTTCTAAATCAGTAATATCTTCATCACTCATAGTAGAAAATTGTTTGTTTTTATGTTTTACTGTTTGACTTTGAGCAGCCACAGTTAGCATAGTCTGCCCAATTTGTTCAAAAAAGTTTCCTAATGAATTTTGTTGATTTATAGAAAGTGTTGGAGCAATTAACAAACCAACTAAAGTCGCTGCAATAGAAAATTCATAAGGATTTAAAGTATATATCCATTTAGCTAATTCTCTAAAATCTTGATTAATGAAATTTTCATAAGCATTATCACTCATAATTACTCCTCATATAATTATATGAAAAAGAAAAAATAAAATCTTGATAAGCAAAACAAAAAGAGAATAAATTTCCTCTTAATATTTTAACTATTCACATATATATCCTATAGACTCTAAAGCCTCTTTAACTTCATCATAAGAAACTTTTTCTCCTAAATCAAATAACACTAAAGACCTTAAATAATCAATATCAGCATCCATACTAACTTTAAGTCCATTATCAGTATCATTTACTTCATAACCTAAACTATTATAAGTTCCCCTTAATGTATTAATTAATTCTTCCTTTTGTTCATTGTATTCCTCAAGTATTGTTATATCTCCAGTAACTTTCATACTATCAATTTTATCATTTTTTAAAGTCACATTAATATTGTTTTTTGTTTCTACACCTTCCTCTACTTGAGTCATAACACAAGATAATTCTTTCTTTCCACAACCTGTCATAACAGTGATTAGCACTAAAGATAATAAAAGCAATCTGCCCTTTTTCATCAATATATCCTCCTCGTATAAAATTATAATATCATTTACTAAACAAAACTTCAATTATACCACCTACAAAGCAGGATAAGTAAATGAAAAATATACGAAAAAAGCATTGACACCCCTAATAATAGAATAAAAATGATATTTTTTAATAACTGTTTTAATAAAAAACGCTTT
>CAYWED010000043.1:0-10834 GCA_964457135.1 uncultured Muribaculaceae bacterium | reverse complement strand
TTATAAATAAAGGAAAAAGTCTATCTTTTACAAAATATTCATGTTTTTATCCTGTATTATTATTCAAAAAGATTGTATTTTGTCGTTTTTTATTATAAAATTATTATGGAGAGTGAAGTTATGAAAGAATTTTTATTAAAATATAAAGTTTATATAGCTATTGGAGTTTTATTAGTTTTATTTATAGTGTTATCTTTACTTATGGGTAATGATGTGTCTAATAATAAAGAGTTTAAAGAAGATGTATCAGCATGGCTAGAAGATACTAAAAAGGATGAATATACTGTAACAGTATTAGCTCAGACATTTTGTGGAGCTTGTAAAGCATATAGACCTTATATGCAAGAAGTATATAATGAAAATGATATAAATCTTTATTGGTTTGATGTTGATAAAGATAGTTCGTTGACTGAAGAACAAATTACTACTGTAACATCTACTTATGAATTAGAAAACTTTGGTGGAACACCTTATACATTTATTACTAAGAATGGCGAGGTAGTAGCACATTATGACTCTAGTGCTGATAAAGCAACAATACTTAATTTCTTAAAAACTAATAATGTAATTGAATAGTTAATGAATTTCATTAGCTTTTTTTTGGAAAATAATAAAAAGTAGGTAGTGGTAGTTTATGAAGAAAATATTTTATGTTTTGTGTTTTTTATCGTTTGTGATTTTTATTAAGTTTTTAATAGCAGATTATGAAATTACTTATGATGTAGATGGTGTAAAAGTTACAGAGAAAGCTAATAGTGATTATATATATTTTGAAATAGAATATGGTGATACTTTATATAATTATGCTTTTTTTACTGGAAGAAAATTGACTAAAAAAAGAGTAAGTAAAGTAGAAGTAGAAGATAAAAATGGGTATGTTTGTGTTAAACCTATTATAAAGGGAATGGATGGATATTTTGTATGTAGTGATGAAAATCATTTGATTAGTGAGCAAGTTGCTAGAGGAAGTATAGAAATTTCTTCTTTAGATGAAGATTTTTCTTATAATAAAAATTTAAGTGATGATGAATTTATTTTAATTTGGAAATATGATGGGTTTTACTACTTAAATGGAGATAAATATAAAAGTATAAATATATTTGAAAAAGACAGATATTCAAATGATTTAATGTTTATGTTAAATGGTTATTTAATTTTTCCAAAGTATGATAATAATTATTTGTTTAGTGATTTTATAATATTAGATTCAGTTACTGGAAATTATAGGATAGTAAGTAGTAAATATAAAATTAGTTATGATGCGTATATAGTTGGAAATAATAAAAATAGTATATATTTATTTGAAAATAAAGAGAATGTACTTTATGAAGTTAATTATAAAAAGAATAGCGTTAAAGTAGTAGGTAATAATGAAAAAGGTTATATAAAATATTTAAATAGTAAAAAAGAAAAAGCTAGTTTAAGTGAATTTACTAGAGATAAGATTACCTTCTTTAATAGTGTAGATAAGTTTGTTAATGTAGATAAAAATACTTTTAGTTATAAGATGAATGAAGATGTTAGAATTAAATTTTTTGATAATGAAGATATTCATGTGATTAATACTAAAGATGATAATATTTACTTTATTTATAAAGATAATTTATATAGATATAATAATAGTGGAGTTACTTTAGTAGCACATAATTTTGAGTTTAATTTTAATTATGAAAGAAATGTTTTTGTTTATAAAAGATAACATTTGAAATTATTTTTCATATAATAAATTAGGTGAAAAATATGAATGAGTTTAGAAAAGTCTTAGATACTGAATATTATACTTATTATACTATTGAAAGTGGGGATACACTTTATAGTATAAGTAAAAAGTTTGATGTTAATCCTAAGTTAGTAGCTGAGTTAAATGGTTTAAAAGTTGATGAATATATTTATCCTAAACAAACATTAATTATACCTAAAAAGGGAATACAATATTATATAACAAAAGAAGATGATACTTTAAAACAGGTTTCTAATATTTTTGGAACTAATGAAAGTTCTTTGGCAGAACAAAATAAAACAATTTATTTACTTCCTGGACAAATGATATTTTATAGAGAGTAGATTACTTGTAATTTACTTTTTTTTATTTTATAATGTTGATAGTAAGAATAGGGGTGATATTTGTGATTATAAAGAAACCTTATGCATTTTTAATTAAGCATTTTCGTATGATTCATTTAATACTTACTGTTTTTGTTTTATTTCTTTTAATGAAGACACATAGTATATATAAATTTTTTAGTGATTTTTCTAAGAATGGATATTATGCTTATAGTGATAATTTAACTAGTAAATATATTAATTTCTATATGTTTATTGCAATTATTTTTGTTATAGTTTTGGCAGCGTTTATATATTTATTAATGAAATGGAAAAAGAAAAGCAGAATATTTTATATTTCATTATGCATTTTTTACTTTGCATTGTTTATAGGATTGTTAGTTTATTTTAATTTATTTAGTACAATCTTGAATACTACTCTTGATGTTAGAACGGTAAGAGCATATAGGGATATCATGTTTATCTTGTATATTCCTCAATATTTATTTTTCATTTATTCTTGTATAAGAGCTATTGGGTTTGATATTAAGAAGTTTGATTTTAAAAAAGATTTAGAAGAGTTAGATATAGCTGAAGAAGACCAAGAAGAGATTGAAGTTGTTTTTGGACAAAATAACTATAAGTACATGAGAAAAGCTAGAAGAGCAATAAGAATGCTTAAGTATTATGCATTAGAAAATAAATTCTTCTTTGGTGTTATTTGTGGTACTGTTACTTTAGTCATTGCATTTTTCATATATATTAATTTAAATGTTTATAGTAAGAAGTATAATGAAAGTGAGTTTTTTACTGTTAATGGTGTTATATTTAAGGTGTTAGATTCTTATATTTCTAAGTATGATTTAAAAGGAGATATAATTAATCCTAATATGAAATATGTAGTTATTAAAACAAGTATGGATAATACTAATACTGCTAGAGTTAATTTATCTACTGAAAGTTTAAGATTAATGTTAGATGATGAAGCATATTTTCCTATTTATTCTAAAAGTGATTATTTTAGAGATTTAGGAGAAGGATATTATAAAAATAATACTTTATATGCTGGAGAAAAATATGAATATTTAATTATATTTGAAGTTCCATTAGATAAAGAATTTAGTAGGGCTACTTTTAGAATGGTAGATAATGTAGATATTATTAGAGGAGAGATATCTGGAAGATATAAAGATGTTAAATTAGATTTAAAAGATTATATGAATAAAGAAGAAACACTTGAATTTAAAGCTGGAGAAGCAATTAGTTTAGATGAAAGTACGCTTTTAAATAGCGAATTAATGGTTAATTCTTTTCAAATAGGAGAATCATTTACTGAAATGTATAAATATTGTATTGGAGAAAGTTGTTATGACGGTAAGAAAATAATTACTCCAGATACTTTAGGAAAAAATGCTCGAACTATTTTGAAAGTTGAATTAGATACAAGTATAGCTAAAGATTTATATGTAAATAGATATATAAAGAGTAGTACTGATTTTGTGAATGTATTTGGTAATATTTCTTATGTTATTAATGGACAAGAGAAAAATGCACCAATTGTGGTGAAAAATTTAGAAAATATAGAGACTAAAAATGTATATATTGAGGTTCCTAGTGAGATTAAAAATGCTTCTTTAGTTAAGTTGAATATAAATGTTAGAAATAGAGGGTATGTTATAAATTTGGAATATTAATTATTAGTTAATCTAATGAAAGAATTTTTAGGGTTTTGCGGAAGAAAAATTAAAATATTTTGAGAGTGGATAGAGGAAAATGATTATAATTTCTTATTTAATACTTATTTTGAGAAAGTTACTAGTTTTAATTAGTAATTTTTTCTTTTCAAGTTACATATAATTTGGTATAATTAGTTATGTCAAGTGATGGACCCGTAGCCAAGAGGCTAAGGCATGGGACTGCAACTCCCCGATCGCCGGTTCGACTCCGGCCGGGTCCTCCATATGATTATTTATCCGCATTTGCGGGTTTTATTTTGTTTGAAAAATTAATTTTCTATGGAGTTTAAAAAGTATAAAAAGTTGTGGCTTTTAAATAAAAATGCACAATGAGTGTGCAAAATAGGAGTCGGAAAGAGTAAAAATGCACAATATCTTTAAAAAACTGTGCATTTTTTGTTTACAATTTAGTAAAATAATAGTAATATATTGATATAAAAGGAGACGATTGTATGGAGCCATTAAAAGTAAATAAATTGCCAATTGAATATAAAATAGATAAGGACTTACTAAAGTTAATTTCAGAAGCAAATTATAAGTATGCTGAATATAAAACTTCACTTAAAAATGTAGGGTTTGATACAAAATATTTTTTAGATTCAATAATATTAAGTGAGAGTCTTAAATCTACTCAAATAGAAGGTACTCAAATTTCTCAAGATGAAATGTATTATTTAAAATATATGCAAAAAACTGATGAAAATCTTGAAATTCAAAATTTAAAAGATGTAATAAATTATTCTAAAGAATATTTCAAATCTAATGAAAAAAAAATAAATATTATATTTGTTAATCAAATTCATAAAATTTTACTTAATAGTGTTCGTGGAAACGAAAAGGAACCTGGAAAAATTAGAAATGTACAAAATTGGATTGGACCTAAAGGTTGTGGTATTGATGAAGCTATATTTATTCCTCCAATTCCAGAAGATGTGCCTATTTTACTTGATAATTTATTTGATTATATGAATAACGAATTTATTGATCCAATATTTGTTAATATTGCTATTTCGCATTTTCAATTTGAAACTATTCATGCATATCGAGATGGAAATGGAAGGGTTGGAAGAGCTCTTATTCCAGTTCAATTATCTATTTTTACTGAAGAAGAGCCTATGTTATTTTTATCTGAGATAATTGAACTTTATAAACCAAGTTATTATAGATTTTTAAATGAAGGTAGAAAAGGAAATATTTTAGAGTTTATTAAGTTTTTTTTGCAATGTGTTATAGATCAATGCACTAATTATATTGCTAAAATAAATAAAATAAAAAGAATATATAATAGAGATTTAGAGAAAGTAAAAGTTTTAAATAGTAATGCTATTTATAGAATTATGCCAGCAGTTTTACATCAGATAGTTTTTACTAAAAAAGAGATAGAAGAAGAATCTGGAGTTTCTAGAAATACTGTTTCTACTTTAATAGATGAATTAGTTAAATTAGGAATACTGGTAGTTGATTCATCTTATGCAAAACTTAGTTATAGGTATAATAGCATATATGAAATTTTTGTTGGTAATGCACAATGAGTGGGTAAAATAGGGGTTAAAAAGAGTGAAAATGCACAATATTTTTAAAATACTGTGCATTTTTGCTTATTCACCTAGTAAATTTTCTAGATTTTCTTTGTATGAATTTAGTTTGTCTTTAAGTGTATCATTTTCATTTTGTAGATTTTCTATTTTTTCATTTAATTCATTAATTTGGTTAATTAAATCATCTTTATCATTTGTTAGACTGTCGATTTCAATTTGATATTGTTCTAATTCATAATCGTATCTTAGAGTTTCATTTGTTTTGTGAAATTCAGTAATATTATTTTTAAGTTTTTCTATGTTATTTTTAGAACTTATAATTGATATTTCTGATGTATAGAGTTTACTATAGTCATATATTTTCTTTTCTTTTAAGTTGTCTATTATTAAGTCTATTATTTTCTTTTGATATCTTCCTTCTGTCCAGTATTCTATTTTGTAGTAACCATTAATAGTTCTTTCATAATTTTCTATGTAGTTTAAATCTTTATAGTATGATATTTGAACTTCAATGGTATTGTTTTTGGTTTCATCTTCAACGTATTTGACGTGTTCATATGGATAGTTATCAATTACTATATTTAAGTTAGGGTCATATTCATATGTTTTTGTTATGTATTCAAAATTAGTTGTAGGTGTTTCATATATCATATCAGTGCAAGTTACTTCATAAATACTTAAGCCTATTCCAATTCCCATAAGTGATAATCCTGTTATGAAAGATGCAAACATTAATTTAAATTTTGGCTTATATCCAAATATAAATGATGCAATTAATTTAAGTAAGAACCAGTTTAGTATAATAGAGGCAATTATACATATTACAAATCCTAGATAAAATACTCCTTTAAATAATATTATTAATAGAATAAGTAAAACTATAAAAAGGGTTATAAAACTTATTATGAATGGAATACTTATAAATATTAATACTCCTTTAAAGCAGAATACACAAATTGAACCTAGTATTTCATAAAGTGTAGTTCCGAAAGAGTGAACTTTATGTTTTTTTTCTTTATGTTCTTTTGGAGTAACTATCTTTTCTTCTTTTATTTCTATATTTTCATTTTTTATGTTTTCGCTTTTTGTATTTGTGTTATTGTCTTTGATTTCTTCGGGAGTTTTTTCTTTATATTTATCTAAGAAATAACTTTTATATATATAAAGAAAAGTAAATATAAATAATATAAGATAAACCACATTTATTATAAATGACCATAGGCTTGTTAAAATGTAACTTCCTCTAGGAAGAGAATATAATACATTATTTCCTATGTCAATTATATATTCAAAAGGTAATCTAAAAAATAGTAGTATTATAAATAATATAATTAGTTCACCTATACATTTTCCTCTTTCTTTTGGGTTCATGTTACTAAACATAGAGAAAGATTTATCAATAATATACATAACGTCGTCAACTAGGTTGTCAAAAGTATTTTTACTTTTAGTTTTTACTTCACTAAAGTTTACTTCATCATTTGTTAAATCATCTAATGTTACATTAAATAATTTGCACATAGTTAGAAGTTTATCCATTTCAGGATATGTTTGACCTGATTCCCATTTTGAAACTGATTGCCTTGAAACATCTAATTTATCGGCTAGACCTTCTTGACTTAGATTATTTTCTTTTCTAAGTTTTTGGAGTTTTTCACTAAACTTCATTTTCTTTCACCTCGCAATAAATATATTATAAAACCCAGTTGCGTTCTACAAAGTTTTAGTTGTTTTTGTGTTAATTTTCGGTTGCATCTACTTAATTATAGCATATTTTGATGTTTTCATAATAAAAAAAATATCAACTCTTGATTTAAGAATTGATATTTGTAATCTTTCTTATTAATGTCTTAAAGTAATTGTTTTCCAGTTTTTAAATTCAGGATTTAATGATAATCTTTTAGCACGACTTATTTTTCTTTCTTCACTTACTTCAATTTCGCTTATGTCTATTAATGCTTTTTCTAGATATTTTATTAATGTTTTGTCATCTAGTTCTGGATAAATTTGCTTTAATTTTAGATATACTGCTTTTGCTAAATATAAGTTACATTTTAAATTCAAATGAGGCCCATAAAATATTACTTCTCCATGTTCTTCTAAAAAGTCACATATTATGCGATGCTCTAGTGGAATGAGTTCTCTTTCTCTATGTCTTATTTGATAATCGTAACGATTTCTAATATCTTCGCTTAATCCGCATTTAATACATCCATAATTTCTATAAGAGCGTCCTTCATGTGGGTCACTATCTATACTGGTAACAATCCATACGTGATTACATGAAGCAAATTCTTTGGATTTAATTTCTTCATATAGTTTATTACATTCTTTAACTAACGTACTTTGACTTTCTTGTAGTTCTAAATATTTTTTGACTGTAGGTTCTTGTTTTAATGTTTCTACTTTTTCATGAACATTTTTCCATTCTTGTCTTATTTTTTCATATTCTATTTTTAATTTTCCTAATTCTTCCATAATCCCTCCACGCTTTCATTTTAACATGTGTATAACTTTTAAAGCAATGTTTTAGTTGTTTTTTGTTGTCTTTTAAGTATAATATGTATTGACCTGAAAGGACATATTATGAAAGTATTTGAAATATTAAAAAATATTTTTAGTAAAACTCAAAATGATATTTATGCACTTCTAGATTTGAGAAGCGCAGTTAATATTCCAAGTCGTGAAAGTTTAAGTTTAGAAGAAAATAAAAAAATAGATGAGATAAAACTAGAATATTTAAAATTACTTAATAATAAAATTTTATTTAGCCGTGATTTGGATATAAAAGAAATTAAAGAAGAAGTTGATATGAACGCGGAACTTATAAAAAATCTTTTTACAAAAGATGAAGTATATCCTTTTGATTATATAGATGAAAATGAAAAAGTTAATTTAGTTGTAAAGGCTAGCAAGATGAATTTATACCTTAGTCATATAGTTATGATGTATAGAAAAGTAGAACTTATGTTTATTGCTTTAGAAGAAATACTAAATTCTGACAAAATAAAATTGCCTAGTAAGAGGCGTGCTGTAAGATTTAAGTGTGAGAATTTGCTTTTTACTCTTGCAACATTTAGAAATCAAGGAGAAGGAATTGCACTAGAAGTTTCGTCATATTTAAAAGAGTATAATATAAGTGAAGATGTAATTAGTGGGGAAGAGAAAAATATAAAAAAGAATGAAGTTTTAAGATGTATTAAAACAGTTATGCCTGAAAGATTAGATTATTTGCACTTTAATTCTATAAAGTTTGATTCTCCTTTGGAATATGTGGCTTATTTAGAAAGAGAATTAGAAATATATGTTTATAATAATAAAGAAAAAAAGACTGAACTTATTAGAGATTTGATTTATTATGAAGATGAGGCTTATAGTTATGAAGAAGCGGTTAAGGTATTAAGTGTTCTAGAAATGAGAATGAAAATCTTTTCTCTTTATGGTAAAGGAATAATAACTGAATTAATGATAAACAAGTTATATGAGTTTAAGTATGAATTACTTACTTTTAATATAATGCTTGGTGGAAATGGTTTCGGTAGACTCAACTATGCTGAAGTAGAGTGTTATGACAAAATAATAATGGAAAAAATAGAAGATATAGTTAGAGGTAGAAATTATGTTTTGAATGAGTTTGTTGGTAATAATTCTTTTAAAATGGTTGCTAATTTATTTAGAAATAAAGATGGTATATTTTCTTCATATGATATTTTAAATAATAAAAAGTTATTTGCATTTTTAAATTCTCTAGATTATAGAGAAAATTTGTCAAGAGTTATAGATTTCTTTAATGATTTTATGGTGAATATAAGTGATTATGAAATTCCTGAAAACAGTGCATTTACTTGGGAAGAAAAAGTGCCTCTTATTACAGTTATGAAACTTATGGAGTGTGGTTATTTATCTCAAAATGATGAGATATATTCATTTTATGAGTTAGTTAAGGATAAAATAGAGAATATATATATTTGTAAAATTCCCGAAGGTATTAGTGAAATAAATGTAGGTCTAGATATTATTACTAAAGATGAGAAATTAATTAATATGATAAATTCTAAAGCAAAAGATAAGAAGGTTTATACTCCTTCTACATTAAAAAGCATTATAGGTTTTTTTAATATAGATTGTGAGTCATTAATTTTGAATGATGGTTGTGAGGTATTTTCGCCAATGTGTTTTTCTTGTAATAGCGAGTTCAAGATTAGTGTTCCATCATCTTTAAAGATTTTACATTTGGGAGAATTTAAAGATACGATTGATAGTATAATATTTAGAGATTATAAGAATTCTTGTATTTTAAATGATGAAGGTAATCTTAATCATTTGCTTTGTACTTTATTTTTGAAAAGAAATGTCTTTGGTTTAGACTTTATTGATGTAGAAAGTATGCCTGCAGATGTTGTTAAAAAATTTAATTCTTTAGAATTTGAAAGTGATGAAGAATATTTTTATATTAAATCTTATGAATTTGATGATGTAATATCTTGGCCAAAGAAAATGCCAGTTCGAGAGGTGTGGGCATTAAGGCGATTATATAAAAAATTGGAAGGTATTATTAATGAAAGAGCTTCAGGATATAATGTTTATTCTAAAAAAATGTAGGTCTTAACTAAATGGGATAAATGTGGTAAAATGGAAAACATTAGAGGAAAGTTAAAATATTTATATGAATAAATACATAAAATTAAGAAGGAGATAAAAAATGTTAGAACTTAAGAATATAAAGAAAAGTTATAAAACAGGGGATTTTGTACAACACGCTTTAAAGGGTGTTAGTTTAATTTTTGATAGTAATGAATTTGTTTGTATTTTGGGTGCATCTGGAAGTGGTAAGACTACGCTACTTAATATAATTGGTGGACTAGATAGATATGATAGTGGAGATTTAGTTATCAATAATATGAGTACTAAGAAATTTAACGATACTTTATGGGATGCTTATAGAAATAATTGTGTCGGATTTATTTTTCAAAGTTATAATTTAATTGGGCATTTATCTATTTTGGAGAATGTTGAGATGAGTTTAACTTTGAGTGGTGTTTCATCTAGTGAGAAAAGAGAAAGAGCAGTGAAGGCTTTAACAAAAGTGGGATTAAAGGAGCATATTCATAAAAAGCCTAATCAGTTATCTGGTGGGCAAATGCAAAGAGTAGCGATTGCAAGGGCTTTAGTAAATGACCCTCAAGTAATTTTAGCAGATGAACCTACAGGTGCATTAGATACAAAAACTAGTAAGCAAATTATGGAGTTAATTAAAGAAATTTCTAAAGAAAAACTAGTTATTATGGTTACACATAATCCAGAACTTGCCAAAGAATATGCTAGTAGAATTATTGAGGTTAAAGATGGTGAAGTTGTTAAAGACTCTAAGCCTACTAAGAGAGATGAAAATAAAAATGAGATAGTAATTAAAAAGACTAGAATGAGTTTTTGGACTGCTCTTAAGTTATCTTTTAATAATATTAAGACTAAAAAAGGTAGAACATTTTTGACTGCTTTTGCATCTAGTATAGGTAT
>CAYWED010000042.1:0-10966 GCA_964457135.1 uncultured Muribaculaceae bacterium | reverse complement strand
AGTTAGATAATTTAACTATGGCAATAAAGAATACCTTTAAACATAGAGAAACAGAACTCAATATAGAAGAAATTAAATTGTTAATAGAAATGTTAAAAACTAATGGTAACTTGATTAGGTTATGGAAAAATTATTGTGAGTTTATAATAGAAGTATAACAAATTAAACAATCTAGTAAGAAGGAAAATGATAGAATAAAGACTAGAACTAATTTGTTAGTAAAAAGGAAATAACCGCACATTATGAAAAATGATAAATTAGGTGTTATGTTACTTAGGTTATTTAAAATTAAAATAAGAAATACTTAAATCTAAGAATTTATATAGTATTTCTTCTTTTTTTTGTTATTTTTTCTTTGGTTAAAATTCAATATTCTGAGTACAATTTTAAGTTTTGTTATATGAAATGTAGTAATATATGTAACAAAATGGCATTTAAAATTAAAAATTGTATTTGCAAAATTGAATTTTGATGTATTTTATTTTGGTACAAAAATATATAGACAAGTCAATTTAATTGTGTTATTGTTTTATTAAGGGAGTTATTTAGTAACCTGGGTGTCTACCTATTCTTCAACCTTAAAGTACTCGATAAAATACAAAAAGGCGGAGGTGATAGGTTTAGTGCAGTATCGTAGAACACGTCCTGTGTTTGAACACATTGTGGCTATTTTGGTACTCATTAATATCTTTCAGGTATTAATGGTAATCAAAAAACGACATCAGTCCTTGAAAAAGACTAATGTCTCCTAAAAAAAATTTTAGGTAGGCATTTAGAATGCTAAATGCTCCCTTTAATATTATATGGACTATCTCCATGTGAATACATTGTACCAAATTAGTAAGTTAAATTCAATAGTTATGAAAAAGTTTTTTGTTGTATTTAATCTGTTACTAGTTTACTTAGTACTTTAAAAAAATTCCCTAATCCTTTTGTTACAAATGTTTCAAGAGACTCCCCTGCTTTTAGTCCTAAATCACTTATTTTGTTTGAATAGTCTTTGTTTGAAGCAGTTATATAATCATCTATTGTTATATCTTTTCCTTCTTTGATATCTTGTTCAAAACGCGCCATTGCTTCTTCTGTCATAATCATTTTATTATATTCTTTGTATTCATAGTACCCACTTGCCATAGCATAATATGTTGCTAGGTATATACCAAATAAAATTATTACTATTATGAGTACTGGATTTCTTTTTGTTTTTTTCATACTTCACCTTTTATTAATGAAGCAAGAGCAGCACTCACTACTTCTACTGTATTGTTTACCTCTTCAATAGAGTTATCTACTCCACCTATTTCAATTAAGACACTTTTTCCATTTAAGTTTTGGTTATATACTCCACTTGTAGTAGTACCTGCTTTTTTTAAGACACCTCTAGATAATCCTGGATAGTCTTTTTTTATTATTTCATTTAATTTTTCAGCAAATCCTATATTGTTTTCTGCTTTAGTGTGTTCAAGCCCGACTACTAGGAGTACCCGTGCATAACTCTTTCCATCTTGTTCATAGTAAGTAATACTTTTTGTTGCACTATCTCTATGAAGGTCTATTAAATATTCTATACTCGGATATTTTGTTTGCATTTCACGGGCAAATGTTTCGCTTGCTAAATAACTTCTATTATAAGAGAGTTTATTCTCTGTTAAGTATTCTTTTATGTTTTTTGTTTCTACAACGCTAGGTACACCAATTTCCTTTAGTTTTTCTCTCATGATGTATGAAGCAATCATTACATTTGGCTTTACTGAATAGTCATGAGGCATAGAACTTGAATATTCTTCTAGTTGATGAGTATTATAAATATATACAACTGGGTCTACTGGAGTTTCAGGACTTGGATCTTCTACATATTCACTTGCTGAGTTACTGTAATCGTAGTCATCATCTTCAATGTTTGAAAATACACTTAGGTTATTTTTCTCTACTATTTTGTTTAGGCTGTTATAAATCATGTATTTTGGAGAAGACATTTGTTCATTTACTGTACTTAAAAATGCACTTTCATTTTTAGTAGTTTCACTTATTAAACTATTTAATAAATATTCTTTTGTGGTCTTTTCACTGCCTGCAAGCAAACACATAGTGCATATGAATGATAGTCCAAACATAAATATGTAGATACTTCCTTTGTAGTTTTTTGCTATTCTTGACTTAAATCGTCTTTTCATTTTTATCACCTATTAGCAATTATATATTAAAGAATATGCAAAAAAAGTCGAAACAATATTAAAATAATCTATTTATTGCAATCGATATTATACTACTTAAATCATCTACAACTCTATCTATGTCTTTTGTTGATACTAGTAAGTCAGGATTGTTTTCCTCAATATTTTTCATATTTATTATTGTAGGAATTCCTATACATATGACATTTGTTTTTATTGTTCTTTTTGATAGTTCACTTGTTTTTTTATTTACTGCACTTCCTGGATACATGCCACCAGTAGATAATTGTATAGTTGTTCCAAGTCTACTTAAGTGTTCGGCTTTTAGCGAATCGAATACTATTACTAAGTCAGCATTTGTAAGTTCTACTAAACTTTTTGTAAAATCTACACTTTTTATATTAGTTATTCCTTCTACATCTTTAAACATTTTATAAGTTTTTGTAGAAACTCCAATTTTCTCTATACATAAGTAACCAAATTTGTCACTAGTTATATCTTTGTTCCCTAAACCTATAAATAATACTTTTGATTTTTTTGATAATTTTAAATATTCTAGCATATTTTGTAATGAAGTGTTTATCAATTTTATTAAATCTTCTATTTTATTAGTAATGTTTTCTTTATCAAAAGAAATGGTTATGTATTTACCTTTATTTCTTCCTAATGTTTTGCTTAGACGGGCATCTAGTTCTATTTCACTAACCTTTAAATCATCATTTATTGTTTCTTCTTTTGCTTCAAGTTCACTTGAATTTATTAATTTTTCACTTTCTTCTATGAATATATTATCTTTATACATGTTCTTCACCTATTATTAAAATGAAATTTTTATTGATTTTTATACGTATTTTTGGTAAAATCTTCTTGTACTTAAAAGGGAGGTGCAATATATAGTGGCAAATATTAAAAGTGCTAAGAAAAGAATTATAACAAGTAGAAAAAGTGCTCTTCTTAATAATGATGTTAAATCTAGTATGAAGACAAGTATTAAGAAATTTGAGAAAAGTATTAATGAAGGTTCAGTTGAAGAGGCTTCAAAGAGACTAGCGTTAGCTATTAAGAATATTGATAATGCTCAAGCTAAAGGTGTTATTAAAAAGAATACTGCAGCTAGATATAAATCTAATATTCAAAAGAAATTTAATCAATTAAGTAGCAAATAGTTTGCTATTTTTTTATGGTAAAAGAAAAACCAAGAGTTTTAGTTATCTTGGTTTGGAGTAAGGTTTCTTCCAAAATTTTCTTCCTCATCTAGTTTTTCTTCGCTACCAGTTAATCTTTGTAATAATTTATTGTGAAGGTTCTCAATTTCCGTCGTTTCACATTTTACAATTAACAATTTCAATTCTATTATAAATTCTAATATTTTAGTAGTTATTACACAATCCTTTATAATTTCAGGAGTTAATGCTTCTATCTCTAATGAATCTTGGTATTGTTTATATATTTTATTATATTTAGATTTATAGTAATCTACTAGAATATCTAAAATTTCGTTTGTTCTTATATAATCTATTTTTGTCATGTTTCCCCCTTAATGTTTCTTATTGTACCATTTATATTACGAATTGTCAAATTTTTGAGATTTAAAATGAGCCACAATAGTAGATTTTTCAATCATATTGTGATATTATGTATTTAGTGAAAGAAATTTCATATAATAAAAAGGAACACTTGACTTTGCCTTGTTGAGTGACCGATGAATAATTGTTTTGCCTAACTGTTGTTTAAGTTAGGCTTTTACTATATCATCTTGTATATTATTATTAGAAGTAAAAATATAATAAGTATTAATGCTAAAATGATGAAGTCCTTTTTGCTCATTATACCACCTCACTTTCATCGAAAGAATTCGGTGCACCCAACTGTCTTATGTTCCTATAATTATTATAACAAATGGTTACAAATATATCAAACGTTTTTTTGCTATATTGAAATTATTTTTAAAACATGATGTATCTAGTGGAAGAAATTTCATATAATAAAAAGGAACACTTGACTTTTCAGCGTTGGGTGTACCTAAAAGTTAGTTTTCATCTAACTAAGTTGCTTAGTTAGGTGTTTTTTCTTATATTATCTTGTAAATTATGATAAGTAGGAAAAATATGATGAGTATTAGCGCTACTATAAGAAACTCTTTTTTACCCATCTTATCACCTTCACTTTTTTTGAGGTTATGGTGCACTCAACTGTCTTTGTTAACACTTTTGTATATTTTTGTCGTTTTAGTTGCAAAGATATCAGTTTTACTTTATAATCAAAAGTATGAAAAAAATTAAAGATATTTTATTTGCACTTGCAATGATTGGAATTGTTGGTGTAGTTTATTTAAATGTAGATGAAATCAGTAGTGTTGTTAAAAAATATTTAGTAAGTAACAATACTCCTGTTATTAAAGAAAATAATAAATATACCAGGGATTATGAATATATTTCTTTTAATTACGATGAAGATTATACTCCATTTAGTAGACAAGACATCATGAATATATATTTTAATATATTAAATAATGGTTGGAATACTTTTACATTCTATTGTCCTTATGAATATACTACTTGTTTATATGACGTTGAAAATATTGCTTTTAATAATGAACTATTAAGTAAAATTAATAACTACGTTCATCCATATAATAGTTTTTATCATATTAATACAAAAGTGTCTAGTAGCGGTGAGGTGTCAGTTGAGGTAACTCCTAAATATAGTGAAGAAAAGATTAAGAAAATAAATGATAAAGTTACAAATTCAATTAAGTATTTAGGTTTAAGAGATTTAAGTGATAGAGAAAAAATTGCTAAGATACATGACTTTATTATTAAAAACTCTAAATATGATAATGATGCCGCGCAGGGAACTAGTAAATATGATAGTACAAGTGCTTATGGAAATTTAATCGAGGGTTATAGTGTTTGTTCAGGATATAGTGATGCAATGGCTATTTACTTAGACATTTTAAATATTCCTAATTTAAAAGTAAGTAGTAGTAATCATATATGGAATTTAGTATATATAGATGGAAAGTGGTTACATTTAGACCTTACTTGGGATGATACTGATAATGAAAAATATAATAATAATTATTTTCTTATTACAAAAGAAAAACTCTTCACTTTAGATAGTAAAGAGCATATATTTGATGAAAGTTTTTTCTTAGAGGCTATTTAAGTAGTCACTCACTTTTTTTATGGTTTCATCAAAGTTATTATAATTTACTTGAAACCAAGTTACATTTTCAAATTGATTATTAATCCAGGTATATTGTCTTTTTGCATAGTTTTTTGTTTTTTGTTTTATTGTATTTACTGCATCTACAAATGTCATATTTCCCTTAAAGTATTCTATAAATTCTCTATAACCTATTAAGTTTTCAGCTTTTGTATAGCCATCATTATAAAGATTTCTTGCTTCTTCTATAAGTCCATCACACATCATAATTTCTACTCTTTTGTCTAAGTAATTATATAAAACATCTCTAGGAGCAGTTAAGCCGATTAGAGTAAAATCATATAAAGGTTGATTTTTACCTGGATTGTTTTTTATGATTTTTCCCGTATTTTCATAATGACTTAAAAATCTAACTAATCTTTTTCTATTATTTACATGGATATTATTATATTCATATATTTCGTCTACTTTTCTTTTTAATTCTTCATTTGTTAAATTAGAGTAATCATTTGATGATTCTTCTTCATCAGTAAATTCATAGTCATAAAGAAGTGCTTTAATATATAGTCCTGAACCTCCTACTATTATTACATTTTTATTATCTTTTTGTAATTTATCTAGAATAATACGTGCATCAGTTTGATAATCTTTTACAGTGTACGAATCTTTAAGTGAGACTATGTCGAGCATATGATGAGGAATACCTTCCATTTCTTCTTTTGTTACTTTTGCTGTTCCAATGTTTGCTTCTTTATATACTTGTGTTGCATCTGCATTTATAATTTCTGCATTTAGTTTTTTTGCAAGGCTAATGCTAAGTTTTGTTTTACCTACTCCAGTAGGTCCTAAGATTACTAATATCATTTTAATTCACCCTTTTAAATAGTTTTTCAAGTTCATATTTTGTATATTTTATTATTGTTGGTCTTCCATGAGGACACGTGTATGGAAATTCACACTTAAAAAGTCTCTTTAAAAGTATCTCTTGTTCAAGTGGCCCTATATTTGTATTTGCTTTAACGCTCATTTTGCAAGATAAGTTAATTGCTAATTGTTCGTTAAATTTTACTCTGTCAAAAGACTTTCCCATACTTGTTATTAAGTCGAATATTTTGTTTAGACTTTCTGTTTCTAGTCCTTCTTTTAACCATGTTGGGTGAGATATTACTCTTATTGTATTTATTCCAAATTCTTCAAACTCTATTCCTAAACTTTCTATAAAATTTTTATTTTCCATTATAGTCATATATTCATTTTTAGAGAATTCTATACTAAGCGGGAATAATAAATTAATTGTTGTTACTTTAAGATTCTTTAATTCTTTCAAATATTTTTCATAATTAATTCTTTCATTTGCAGCGTGTATATCAATCATATATACGTTTTGTTCATCATTTGCAAATAGATAAGTTCCCATTGCTAAACCTACTGGATGTATTAGAAATTCTTCAGTAGGAGTTTCTTCAGTAGTTAAATCATAATCTAATGTGCTTTCATCAACGGAAAAGTTTAATTCTTTTGCTTCAATATATTTTGTAGTTTCCTCATAAGACTCCTTTGGACCCCAGGAAACGCTTGGATTGTATGTTGTTTTTGTGTTTTCTATTTCACTAATAGTCTCGTATGTTTCTTTTAGTTCATCCCCTATTTTTGGAGTTTCAATATATGCTTTAAATGTATTATCAGTTTTGTTTAATGTATCTCTAATTAGTCCAAATAGAAGTTCCTCTAAAGACTCCATTTTACTAAATTTGATATCTTGTTTTGTTGGATGTATATTAACGTCTATTAGTGTTGGGTCTGTTTCTATGTTAATTACTACTACTGGATAACGATTTTCTGCTAAAAATGTGTGGTATGCATCTTTTATAATTTTATTTACATATGTATTTGTTACAATTCTTCCATTTACTATTGTCAGCATATTTGTTTTTGTGCTTTTGTTTATGTTTATGTTACTTACATATCCTTTTATTTCGTAGTCAAGGTTAGAGCCTTCAATATATACCATGTTTTTACTTACATTAAAGCCGTATATTTCATGTATAGTTTTTAATAAATCATTAGAGCCACTTGTTCTTAATATTTCTTTGTCATCACTTTTTAGTGTGAAACTTATATTAGGATTAGATAATGACATTTTTTCTATTAGAGATGTAACATTATTTAGTTCAGTATAAAAACTTTTTAGAAATTTTAGTCTTGCAGGAGTATTAAAGAATAGATTTCTTACTGTAATAGATGTTCCTTCAGTAATTCTACCAGGTCCACTTTCTATTATTTTACCACCTTTTATATATACTCTTGTACTAGTCTTATTCATGCAGGTACTAAGTTCTACTTCACTTACACTTGCTATTGAAGGTAAGGCTTCACCGCGGAAACCTAAAGTGCTTATAAAATACAAGTCATTTTCACTTTTTATTTTACTTGTAGCGTGAGGTGTGAAAGCAAGTACGGCATCCTCAGAGTCCATTCCTTTACCGTTATCTATTACTTTTATTTCTTTAATTCCAGCATTTATTAGTTCAATTATTATTTTAGTACTACCTGCATCAATACTATTTTCTACAAGTTCCTTTACTACACTAGAAACTCTTTCTACTACTTCTCCAGCAGCTATTTTATTGGATAATAATTCACTCATTACTTTAATTACGCCCATTATTAATACCTCTTAAATCATTTTCTTTCTTTTTGTTATAACACTAGCATCTGCTACATATATAGTTATTTTTGAAGACACAGGACATTTTATAAATCCAAGTCCTTCTATTACTATATCCTCATCTTTATTTACTTCTAACTCTATTTTATTTAGAATTTTTAATTCATCACTTGTAGTTATTTTCATTTTTTTGTATTTTAAATCATTTTTTAGATAGAATATAAGACTTGCATTTTTGTTAGAGTTATTTTCTATTCTTAAAATACTCTCTATTATTAACATAAATCCTGGCCTTAGACTATATATTTTTGGTTTTATTTCTTTTTTTGGTATTAGTTTTTTATAATCGTTTATGTCTATAAAATTTACTATACTTTTTTCATTTATGAATCCAGGTGTGTCTATTAGTGTAAGACTACCTAAGTTTATGTTTATTAATTCTGTTGTCGTATTAGGTACTAAACCTGTTGTTATACTAGGAGAATATCCTTTACTTTTTAATAAACTATTTATTAGTGTAGATTTACCACTGTTAGTGTAGCCTAGTACGTATAACTCTTTTATTTTGTCTTTTATGAGAGTGTTATATAACTCGTCTATGTTCCACATTTTATTACTGCTTATTACCATTATGTTTTCTATATTAGGAAAAAAACCTTTTATATATTCAATTAACTTTTTGTCTTTTACACTTTTAGGTAATAAATCTCTTTTTGTTAGGATAAGGTATGTTTTACTTTTTATAAGGCTTAGAGGCATTAGAGTTAACTTAGAAATACACGTTAAATCAAGTAAATATAATACTGGTGTATCACTTTCATTTATTTTACTTAAGAATTCATTAATATTTACTTGTTTTTCAATTATAGAAGATACTCCATAGTGTTTTATTTTAAAACATCTTTCACAGTACTCAGCACTAAGTAATTTGTCTTTTCTTACGTAGCCTATAAGTGTTTCATTTTTACTTTGGAGGATACTTCCACATCCCTTACATTTTTTAATCATAATATTTTCCTTTTTTAAATAAATCTCTTTTTTCTAATATGAATATAATAATTTTTTCTATTATTCTATTAAACCACGTTGCTGCATGGTCTTTTTTGCTTATAGGATTTACTAGTATGCTAGTCATTCCCATTTTGTTAGCGCCTAGTATGTCAGTTAAAAATTGGTCTCCTACACAGGCAATTTGTTCTGGTGTCATTTTGTAGATGCTTAGTATTTTTTTGTAGTTTTTTGATAGTGGTTTTTTTGCACTTGCACATGAATCTATTTCTAGTCCATTTCTAAATGGTTCAACTCTTGTTTTTCCTGAGTTTGACATGAGTATTGGTCTCATTCCTAAGTCTTTTATTTTAAACATTAATTCAATTGCTTCTTTTGGTGGAGTTTTTACGTTTATTGGGGCTATAGTGTTATCTAAGTCAAATATTATGCATTTTATTCCAATACTCGCTAATTTTTCATAATTTATTCTATGTATGCTTTGAGCGTGCATATCAGGTACAAATTTATCTAACATAAGCCCTCCTTAATATTCTAATCTTTCATTATATTCAAACTCGTTATCTAAAATTCTTACTGTGTCTCCGTCTTGTGCACCAAGGCTTTTTAACTCGTCATCTATTCCAAGCGTGTGTAGTTTTCTTGCAAATCTAAGTGCTGCTTCATCACTATTAAATCTTGTCTTTTTAAGAAGGAGTTCTAACTTTTCACCACTTACTATCCAAGTGTGGTCGTTTTCTCTTGTTATAGTATAAGGTTTCTCATTTTTGAATTCATATAGTACGAAATTTTCAAATTCATTTTCTTCATATAAGGGATTATTTTCTTCTTCATCTATAAGCGTTCTTAATTTATTTATTAGTTCTTTTAATCCAGTTTTTGTAATGACTGATGTTTCTATTACTTCTACGCTAGGGTATTTCTCTTTAAATTTACTTAAGTTTTCTTTACTAGAAAGCACGTCCATTTTGTTTGCAATTACAATACTTTTCTTTTTATAAAGTTTTTCACTATAATTTTTAACTTCTTTCATTAAGATTTCATAGTCGTCAATTGGGTTTCTTCCTTCCAATGCACTCATGTCTAAGACATATGCTATTACTTTTGTTCTAAGAGCATGACGAAGAAATTTATCTCCAAGACCAACACCCTCGCTTGCTCCTTCAATTATTCCTGGAAGGTCTGCCACTACAAAACTTTTTCCTGCGTCCATTTTAACTACACCTAAGTTTGGTGTTAGTGTTGTAAAGTGATAGTCTGCTATTTTTGGTTTTGACGCGCTGATTACACTTATTAAACTACTTTTCCCAACACTAGGAAATCCGACAAGTCCTACATCTGCAAGAAGTTTTAGTTCACATTTTAATGTTCTCTCTTCTCCAGGAGAACCGTATTCACTTATAGTTGGAGCTTTATTTTTGTTTGTTTTAAATGCAGCATTCCCTTTTCCACCACGGCCACCATGAGCAACTACAAACTCTTCTTTGTCTTTTACTAAATCACATACTATAAGATTTGTTTCAGTATCAATTACAGTCGTTCCTACTGGCACTTTAATAATCACGTCTTCTCCACTTGCCCCTGTACGAAGAGCTCCACTACCGTTTTTACCAGCCTCACCTTTGATTAATTTTTGAGAGGTTAAATCTATTAGGGTTTTAAGTCCTTCATCAGCAACAAAGATAATGTTTCCACCGTGTCCTCCATTGCCACCATCAGGGCCACCCATTTCAACAAATTTCTCATGACGAAAAGAGGAGCAACCATCTCCACCTCTTCCACCTATAACTTTTAATATTACTTCATCTATAAACATGTCAGTTCACCTATAATTCATTTTACCAAACTTATGATGAAAAGTCTTTAGTTTTTCAATATTTGTTTATTTCTTACGTTACAGTTCAGTCAAAGACACTAAAAAAGTAAGTAAGGATTGCTTACTTTTTTA
>CAYWED010000041.1:0-11313 GCA_964457135.1 uncultured Muribaculaceae bacterium | reverse complement strand
AGGTTTTATCTGGGATTAAGTATAAAATCACTTCACACTAGAAATTCTAGAGCCACAATTATTATATTAATTTATGTATAGAACACAACTTATCCGTGCGTGAACTAACAAGTGAAATTAAATCAAACTCATATGAGAGATTAGTTGATAAACCAGAAAAGATAAATATTAAAAATGTTGAAGATAATGTAGGAATTTTAACTAACTTAAAGAATCCTATAATTATAAGTTTAAATAAAAATGAAAATATAAATAATGAGAAAGAGTTGGAACTTAAAATATTAAGTGAATTACAAGCCTTTTTTAGACAACTAGGTAATGGATATACATTAGTAAGAAATGAATTTAAGATAGTATATAATAATACAAATTATTATATAGATATACTGCTTTTCAATTATGAGACAAATAATTTTGTAGTTATAGAATTAAAGTTGAGGGAGTTGAGAAGAGAGGATAAATCTCAGGTAAAGTTTTATATGGAATTAGTGGATAAAAATATTAAGAAACCTTTTCATAATAAAACTATAGGGATAATAATAACTAGAGAACAAGATAAATTTATAGCAACATTTGTAGGAGAAGAAGATATAATACCTATAACATATAAATTAATGGTAAAGGAGAGTGAATATATTTGTGAATAATTATTATGAAGAGATAGAACATATAATAATCAAAAATGAAATTAATAGAAAAGCAAGAATGGTAGAAGACAATACAGATACTTTAAATAACTATTGGAATATAGGAAGACTTATTGTAGAAGCACAAGGTGGTGAATCTAGAGCTAAATATGGGAATGAATTAATTAAGGAATGGTCAAAAAAATTGTCAATAAAATATGGAAAAGGATATGATTTAAGTAATTTAAAAAGATTTAGAATGTTTTATTTAGTTTTTCCAAAAGGTGGCGCAGTGCGCCACCAATTGAATTGGACTCAAATTAGAATTATATTGCCAATAAAAAACGAGAATAAGAGAAATTATTATATTAATTTATGTATAGAGCATAATTTGAGTTCTCGTGAGTTAATTAAAGAAATAAAATCTAATTCATATGAGAGATTAGTTGATAAAAAAGATAAAATAGATATTGTAATTCCAAAGAATAATATAAATGTTTTAACTAATCTTAAGAACCCTATCATTATAAGTTTAAATAAGAATGAGAGTATAAATAATGAGAAAGAACTGGAACTTAAAATACTGAGTGAATTACAAGCCTTTTTTAGACAATTAGGAAATGGCTATTCTCTTATAGGTAATGAATTTAAGATAGTATATAATAATACAAATTATTATATAGATATACTCCTGTTTAATTATGAGACAAATAACTTTGTAGTAATAGAATTAAAGTTGAGGGAATTGAGAAGAGAAGATAAATCTCAGGTAAAGTTTTATATGGAATTAGTGGATAAAAATATAAAGAAACCTTTTCATAATAAAACTATAGGGATAATAATAAGTAGAGAACAAGATAAATTTATAGCAACATTTGTAGGCGAGGAAGATATAATACCTATTACATACAAATTAATAGAAAAGGAGAGTGAATATATTTGTGAATAATTATTATGAGGAAATAGAGCATATAATTATCAAAAATGAAACTAGTAGGAAAGCAAGAATTATAGAAGAGAACACTGACACTTTGAATAATTACTGGAATATAGGAAGACTTATTGTAAAAGTATAAGGTAGTGGTCTAGGTCTAAATATTGGAATAGCATAATAAAATTACTAAATTTTATATAAAAGGTTATAATTATACGAATCTATCTAGGGTTTGATAATTTTATTTAACTTTTTCAATACTTGCGCAGTGCGTCCTGAATCTTATTGTAACATTTGTGAGAGAAGAAGATGTAATCTGTTTAGAAGAATGACTGTATAGTCTTTACTTACGTGGTTTAGGTTTTATGGAAAATATATATGGTTCGTGGTATAATGTTTCTAACGAGGTTAATAAATGCAAAGGAAAATAGAAAGTTTAAAAGTTATTTGTGGTAAAATTTTAAGGAATTTTAAAAAATATTTTTCAACTAATATTTTATTTTTGACGTATGTAATTACATCTGTGATTATGGGGCTTTTATTAAGATATTTTACTATTGGAAATATTGGTGAAATAAAGGCATTAATTTGTGATTTTACTTTAGTTATTTTGTTTGGTTCTTTTGGTTATTTAATTAAGCCAAAACATCAATTTAAGTATTTTTTTGGCCTTAGTGTTTTTTATACATTTTTATGTGTAGTTAATCATATTTATTATACATTTTATATGAGTTTTGTAAGTGTAAGTTTGCTTAGCACTTTATCTATGCTTGGAGAGGTAAGCGACTCTGTTACAAGTAAATTAGGACTAATATATTTCATATACCTACTAGCGCCTATAATAATGCTTATAGTAAATAGAATTCTTCATAATAAAAATTATTATTTTACTGTTGGAAAGTATGAAAGAGGAAAGAAGATGTTTTTGAGAACGGCTGAAACAAGTTTAGTAATTGTTTTATTTGTTGCTGTTACTTTGGCAGGGAGTGAAGCGAGTAGATTAGTTAAGTTATGGAATAGAGATTTTATAGTTCAAAGATTTGGAATTTATTTATATACATTTAATGATTTAGTGCAGTCTATACAGCCTTCAATAAGTACGATGTTTGGATATGACAGTGCTGCTAAAACTTATAGAGACTTTTATTCTAGTAGAGATAATACTAGAAGAGAAAACGAATACACAAATATATTTGAGGGAAAGAATGTTGTGTTTATTCATGCAGAGAGTATTCAAAATTATTTAATAGATTTAGAAGTGAACGATATAACTATAACACCAAACTTAAATAGAATTGCTAGAGAGGGAATGTACTTTTCAAGTTTTTATCCACAAATTAGTGTAGGAACAAGTAGTGATACAGAGTTTACTTTAAGTACTGGGCTTCTTCCAAGTTCTAGTGGAACAGTATTTGTTAACTTTTATAATAGAGAGTATGAAACGGTGCAGAAGTTATTTAATGAAAAAGGTTATTATACATTTAGTATGCACGCGAATAATGCTGATTATTGGAATAGAAAAACTATGTATAAGACTTTAGGGTATCAAGAGTTTTATGCAAAAGATAGTTTTGTAGTTCCAGAAGATAAGAATGACCCCGATTATGTAGGGCTAGGTTTAAGTGATAAATCATTTTTACATCAAGCAGTGGGTAAATTAAGTGAAATAAAAAAGAGTAATACTCCATTTATGGGTACAATAATAACACTTAGTAATCATAGTCCATTTGATGCAGTAGATAAATATGGTGATTTAGACTTTAGTATTACATTTAATAAAGGAACTGGTGAGTATGATTTAAATGGAAATGAGATAAAAGAAAAAGTAACTGTTCCTTACTTAGAAGATACTGAGATGGGTAACTATTTGAAGAGTGCACATTATGCTGACGCAGCATTAGGACAATTTTTTGAAGAGGTTGTTACAAGTGGAGTAGCAGAGGATACAGTATTTATAATATATGGAGACCATGAGAGTAAATTAGGTAAGAAAAACTTAAATTTATTATATAATTATGATGTGATGACAGAAGATATAAAAGACGAAGATGACCCGACATATGTTAATTTAGATGATTACCGTTATGAACTTCTTAAAAATACTCCTTTGATAATTTGGACAAGTGATAAAAAATTACAGAGTGAAATAACAGATGTAATGGGTATGTGGGATGTGTTACCAACAGTTGCTAATATGTTTAATTTGAGAACTCCTACTTATGCACTTGGAAGTGATGTTTTCTCAAATAATGAGAGAATAGTAGTTTTTCCAAATGGGAATGTTATTACTAATAAGGTATTTTATAGTAATTTGAAAGATGAATATGTAGCATTTGGAGAAGAGGCAATAGAAGCATCATATATAGACAGAATAAAAGAATATGCTGATATAAGACTTGAGGTGAGTAAGGCAATAATAGTACATGATTTAATTAAGAATGAAAGTGAAAATATGGAAAGGATAGAAAAGAATGAAAAGAATTAAAAAGATAATTAATAAAAATAGGGTATTTTATGTTGTAATGATTGCATTAATAGCATTAGTTGTTATAATTACAGGAGTAAAGGCAGTATTTGAGTTTGTTATTAAAGATGAAAAGGAAACTGTTTCTAAAGTTAAAATAGATGGTATAGAGTTATATGGTTACACATTAGATGATTTAGATACACCTTTATATAAGACTTATTTTGAGGAGTTAAAAGATATTTTAAATCAAGATGAGGTTGATATGGAAGCTTATGCTAGTACTCTAACTAAACTTTTTGTTACTGATTTTTATAGTTTAAGTAATAAAATAACAAGTAGTGATATAGGTGGGCAAGAATTTGTACATGCTGATATTCTAGAAAATTTTAAGATGAATGCAGGAGATACAATGTATAATCATGTTAAAAATAATGTGTATGGTGATAGAGTTCAAGAATTGCCTACTGTAAGAGAGGTAACAATAGAAAAAATAGAAGAGACTACATATTCTTATAATGATAAAAATTATGATGCTTATAAAGTAAATGCTACTTGGGAGTATGAAATGGATTTAGGTTATGAGAATAGTGGGACATTTTATATGATTAAAGATAATGGAAAAATTAGTATAGTAGAAAAACCAGGGGAGTAGTAAATGGATAATGTTTATGAATATTTATTAAGAATGAGTGGTATAAGATATAGAGATACAATAGCAGTTGGCGTTTCAGGTGGACCTGATTCTATGGCTTTGTTAGATTTAATAATTAAGTTAAAGGCTGAACTTGGGCTTATTGTTGTTGTATGTCATGTTAACCATAATGTGAGAGAAGAGAGTAAAATAGAGGAAGAATATTTAAGAGAATTTAGTAAAGAAAATGGTCTTCATTTTGAATGTATGAAAATACTAAATTATGGAGATGATAACTTTCATAATGAGGCTAGAACTATAAGATATAATTTTTTTGATAAAGTATGTAAGGAATATAATGCAAGATTTTTGATGACAGCGCATCACGGGGATGATTTAATAGAAACTATTTTGATGCGTATTGTAAGAGGTTCTACATTAAAAGGTTATAGTGGATTTTCTAAAAGAATTGAAAAAGATGAATATACTATTTTAAGACCACTTATTAGTGTTACTAAGAGTCAATTAACTAAATATTGTGAAGATAATAATGTTAAATATTTTATAGATAAATCTAATATGAAAGATGTATATACTAGAAATAGATATAGAAAGTATGTTTTGCCATTTTTGAAGACAGAGGATGCTAATGTGCATGAGAAATTTTTAAAATTTAGTGAGACTTTGCTTGAATATAATAATTATATTGATAAAGAGGTTAATGAGGTTATTAATAAAGTATTTAAAGATGGAGTTTTAAGTATTCATAGATTTAAAGAGTTAGATCATTTAATTCAAACTAAAATCATATATAATATATTAGAGAAAATATATGGTGATGATTTATTGATTATTACGAATACTCATGTTAAACTAATCTTTGATATTATTAATGGAGAGAAAGCCAATGCTATGGTACATCTTCCTAATAATGTTAAGGTTATTAAGTCTTATGATGAGTTAGGTTTTGGATTTGATGATGAGGTTGTGGATGAGTACGAAATAGAAATTTCTAGTGTAGTGAATTTACCAAATGGTAAAAATATAGAAATTATAAATAGTAGTGATGATAATAGTAATAATGTGATTAGGCTTAGTTCTAAAGAGGTTTTATTACCTTTATATGTTAGGACAAGAAGAAATGGAGATAAGATAAGTGTTAAAGGGATGGATGGACACAAAAAAGTTAATGATATATTCATAGACGGAAAAATTCCAAGTAAAGATAGGAATATGTGGCCAGTAGTGTGTGATGCTAATAATGAGGTAGTTTGGCTCCCTGGACTTAAAAAAAGTAAATTTGATAAGGAAAAAACAAAAGAATGTGATATAATACTTAAGTATTATTAAAGGAAGGAGAAAATTATGAAGAAGAAAAGTAGTTTAATTAAGATTTTAACACCATATATTATGCTTCTTGTTGTTGTAGCAATTACTATGTATGTGTTTAATCTTAATAATGTAAAAATACACGAGTTATCATATAATGAATTTGTTACTAATTTAGAGAAAGAATCAGTAGAAGAATTAGAAATAACACCTAAAAGTAAAGATAGTGTTTATTCAGTTACTGGTAAATTAAAAGGGTATGAAAAGAAAGAGACATTTAGTTTAATCGTACCTTATACTGATAGTGTTATTGAGAAAGTACTTGATTTATCTAATAGTCAAAAATTAGATGTTAAGATTAATAAAGACCCTGGTAGTATAAGTTGGATTTCTATTATATTTGAGATAATACCACTTGTTATGATTGGTGGAATATCATTTTATTTAGTTAAAGCCATGATGGGGAATGGAAAAGGTGGGACTTTGGATTTTGGAAGAAGTCGCGCTAAGTTAAATCAAGATGGTGGAAAGACAACATTTAAAGATGTTGCAGGACTTAATGAAGAGAAAGAGGAAGTTAAGGAGTTAATAGATTTCTTAAAAAATCCTAAGAAATTCCAAAAGTTAGGTGCTAGAATTCCTAAGGGTGTTCTTTTAGTAGGGCCTCCGGGAACAGGTAAAACTTTACTTGCTAAAGCAGTTGCAGGAGAGGCAAAAGTACCATTTTATTATATAAGTGGTAGTGATTTTGTTGAATTGTTTGTAGGTGTAGGAGCAAGTCGTGTAAGAGATATGTTTAAACAAGCAAAGCAAACAGCGCCATGTTTGATTTTTATAGATGAGATTGATGCTGTAGGACGTCAAAGGGGTACTGGCCTTGGTGGTGGACATGATGAAAGAGAACAAACTTTAAACCAATTATTAACTGAAATGGATGGTTTTGGTGCTAATGAAGGAATTATAATTATAGCTGCTACTAATAGACCTGATGTTTTAGACCCAGCACTTTTAAGACCTGGTAGATTTGATAGACAAGTTACTGTTAATTTACCCGATGTTAAGGAAAGAGAAGCAATTTTAAATGTTCATGCTAATGGTAAAATTTTAGCAGAAGATGTTAAACTTAAACATATAGCTCAGAGGACACCAGGATATAGTGGAGCTGATTTAGAGAATTTACTTAATGAAGCTGCTTTACTTGCTGTTAGAAGAAATAAAGATTCTATTGGAATGGATGAAATTGATGAAGCTAGTGATAGAGTTTTAATGGGACCTGCAAAGGTTAGTAGAAAAGTAACTGACTTTGAAAAACGTGTTGTTGCTTTTCATGAAAGTGGGCATGCTGTTTTAGGTATAGAGCTTCCTAATGGCGAAGAGGTTCATAAGATTACAATTATTCCTAGAGGTATGGCTGGAGGTTATACTCAAATGCTACCAAAAGAAGAGCGTACTATGATTATGACTAAAGATGAGCTTTTGCAAAGAATTACTTGTTATCTTGGAGGACGTGCTAGTGAAGAGTTATTTATAGGTGAGATTAGTACAGGCGCAAGTGACGACTTTAAGAGGGCTACTCAAATTGCTAGAAGCATGGTTACTGAATATGGTATGAGTGATTTAGGACCAATGCAATTAGAACATAGAAGTGCGGAGGTATTCTTAGGAAGAGATTATACTAATACTAGTAAAAACTATAGTGATACAGTTGCACTTGAGATTGATAAAGAGATTAGAAAAATCATTGATGAGTGTTATGAAAATGCTAAGTCAATATTATCTAAGAATAAAGGTTTAGTTGAGGTACTTGCTAATACTGTTAGTGAAAAGGAAACTATTACTAAAGAAGAAATAGAAGAAATCGTTAAAGAGTATAAGTCAGGTAATAAGACTAAGAAAGCAAAAAAGAGCGAAAAAGAAGAGACTGAAGAGTAAAATCTTTGGTTTTTTTGTGTAAAATCGGAGTTATCGACCAATTTTGATATATCAAGTGTCAAAAGTGGTCGATAAAGTTGAATAAATCTTTATGGAAGAAGAATTTCTTATTTTATTTGACTTATCTTTTTTTGTGTTTTAGAATAAATTTTAGAGGTGACTATTAATGGACAAATAAAGAATAATAGATGAACTTAAAGAGGTTAGAGAGAAGAATGCTAATAGACATGAGCAACAAAAGAAATTAGAAAGAGAAATAAAAATAGTAGAGAACAAACTTAAAAATAATTTAGAAGATTTGGTTTCTTTTATAAGAGAATTTATGATAAATGATGCATCATATGGAGAAGACTGTAGTATATATGATTTTAAAGTTAGTGTGTATAAATATTCATCTCGGGCATATTATTTTCTTGGGCTCGATTTTGATAGGATAAAAGATAAGACTTTATTTCAAAAATTAGATAGAATGTATAGTAATCAAAGTAATAATGGTGAATTAATATTTACTCAATTTGGAGCAGTTATACGTAAAAGTGATTTGTTTGCTAGATTATTAGAAGAAGGGCTTCTAGTAGAAAGTGAAAAATTAGATGATGGAATAAGAATAATAATATCTGAGCCAGTAGAAAATGTAAAGCGTACTTTAAAATAAATTTTGTGGAATATAAATTAAGTAAGAAGAATAAAAAAATCTAGAAATTAGAAAATAACGTGGAAGAGTAATATCTTCTTTTTTCTTGATTAGGTGTTTAGTCTTTGATAAACTTAAATTAAGTGGTGAAGAAATATGAATAGTAAAATTAAAGAGTTATTTAAAGATAAGAAATGTGTGTATTGTTTTGATGTAGATGGAGTTTTAGCACCTATGGAATTTGGAGAGTATAATCATTTTATATTTGATGATAAAAAGTGGGAAGAAGAACTTCATAATAATGATTTTTATCAAAATATTAGACCTAATAAAGTTATTCAAAAGTTTCTTGAAAATAAAGATATGTCTCGTGTTTATGTTATTACAAAGGCTGCAAGCGAGGTTGAATTAAACCAAAAGAGAAATTTTGCTTTTAAATATTATGGAATAGTGCCTAGTAATGTTTATATTGTTTATAGTGATGATGAGAAATTAGATGTGATGAGAGAAATTCATAAATTTTATGATGGATTAGAAGATAAATATATGATTATGATAGATGATACAGTTAATGTTTTAAATAATATTATGGATAATTCTTCATATTCTACTGTTCATGTTAGTAGTTTTTTTGAGTAGGTGAGGTTTGGTATGAATGATAAGTTTGAATTAAGAAAAAATGGGGTTGGAGTTAGTTTAGATACTGAAAATGGTAGGTTATATATAAGTAAATCAGTTGATGATGATATATGGTTTAGTGTTTCTAAAGGTTCATTAGAAATTAATATTAGCGATTGGTCTAGAAATATTGTTGAAAGGAAGGTTTACTTTATATTTGAGTCTTTAATGAAAAGTATAATTGGTAGATATATTTTAAGTGGAGATTATAAAAGTGAATATAATGGTTTACCTGATGATTTTATAGATTTAGATAAAAAGACTATAGTGTGGCATAGTGATAGCGAGGCTGATAATATTTTATGGCTAGAATATGGTGAAAGTGGTATTAAAGTATTTATTTTTGGAAATGAGAAAGATAAAGTTTTGATAAGAATTAGGACTAGTGGCTCTAACTATGGCTATTATTATCAAGAATTTGAAGAATTTTATAGAAGGTTGTGTGAAATAGCATTTAAATTAGAAAAAATAGAAAAGGCTGTATTAGTGAAAAAAATATAGTGGTGTTCGCTTGTAAGTAAAGATTATTTATGGTAATATGTATGTATTGAAGGAGACTTCATATAATAAAAAAGACGAGATACATTTAGTGCGTGTGTAAGGTATCTTAGTCCATATTTGACAAAGTAC
The DNA here is from genome assembly GCA_964457135.1 of uncultured Muribaculaceae bacterium. GTDB lineage: Bacteria > Bacillota_I > Bacilli_A > RF39 > UBA660 > MGBC139354. Next base: position 1,452 of record CAYWED010000041.1, on the reverse strand, counting down.
CTTTTCTAGATGGAAGGTACTTATTTTTATGCCCCCTGAAATCAAACCAAAATTAACCCCTGAATTTCTCAAAGTTTAATCTCTGTTCTTGTCAATCTTATCGATTAATACAAGAATAATTAAATATTCCATGTAATTCATTTTCCTCCATAAAGGACACCACCTACTTCCTATCATAGGACCATAGGGATACCTTACTCTAAATATATCTCGTAGTCTAATTGTACCATAGTATTTCATAGCAAGCAGACATTTTTTTGTTATATTTTTTCAAAAATTTACAATTTTACGTAGTGTTCGCTTGTAAGTAAGGACTATTTATGGTAATATGTATGTATTGAAGGAAACTTCATATAATTGAAAAGACGAGATATATTTAGTTCACTATAACAGCATAAATTAAGGCTATTTATTGTTCCAGTCTTTTAACAAGACCAAGATTGTTATAAAAGTAACTATACCATGATTTATTATGCATGGTATCTCAGTCCAAATTTTGGGTATCTATTCTTAAGTCGGTAGATACTCTTTTTATTTTCAAAAATCTATTGCAGTTAAGTGTCAAAAATGGTATTCTTAATAATAGGCGAGAATGTAATTTAAAAACTTATTATTTTCTTTTAAATTATATATATTTGTGCTAAAATTATTTTATAGCGAGGTAGTATATTATGGGAAAGGTTATATCACTTGTAAATCAAAAAGGTGGAGTAGGTAAAACTACAACTAGTATTAATTTAAGTAGTGCTTTAGGACACTTGGGTAAGAAAGTTTTGTTAATTGATTTAGATCCACAAAGTAATAGTACTACTGGTCTAGGTTTAAATAAAGCAGATATTAAGAAGAGTATATATGATGTAATAACTCATAATTGTGAAATAGGAGATGCAATTATAAAGACTAAGTTTAAAAATCTTAGTGTAATTCCATCTATGATATTTCTTAGTGGTGCTGAGATTGAACTTATTCAAATGGCTTCTAAAGAAACTAATTTTGTTATAGGAGACCAGTTGAAAGAACAAGTTGAGTCTATAAAAGACAGATATGATTATATTTTAATAGATTGTCCTCCAACACTGGGGGTTCTTACAACTAATGCTTTAGCAGCAAGTGATAGTGTGCTTATTCCTGTTCAATGTGAATATTATTCATTAGAAGGTGTTACACAATTATTAAATACGATTTTACTTACTCAAAGTAAGATAAATCCTAAATTAGATATAGAAGGGGTACTTCTTACAATGCTAGATGGTAGAACTTTGGTTGGATTAGAAGTTGTAGAAGATGTAAGGAAATTCTTTAAGGAAAAAGTGTTCAATACTATTATTCCAAGGCTTGTAAGATTAGTAGAGGCTCCAAGTCATGGAAAGCCAATACTTGAATATGATCCTAAATGTAGAGGTGCACTTGCTTACATTAATTTAGCAAAGGAAGTGATTGAGAGAAATGGAA
>CAYWED010000040.1:0-11341 GCA_964457135.1 uncultured Muribaculaceae bacterium | reverse complement strand
AATCAAGGAAAAAAACATTATGACTTGCTATTTAAACAGGATGAATATTTTGATTCTTTGTAAGTAACCGATTCATGCTCCGCTATCTTGTAGCGTGAGTAGTTGACAGGACTAAAAATATAATTAATACAGATAATACAGAAAATGATGGAATGATGTTTGAATAGTTCCATCAGTCAAATTGTTCATAAGAGACAAAGATTTTCCAACTTGTTCTTTTAAGTATTTTTTGATAGTTTTATTAATTATTGGATTACTATTTTCAAATATGTCCTCGGTAATTCTAACTCGGTTGAAAGAACCATCTTTATTATAGATTACATTTTTCTTTAATAGTTAAACATGAGAAAACAGGTACATAAAAACTATATGAATTACTTCCCGCATTCATTAGTATTTATTAATTGTATATTTAAATTTAAACTTAAATCATAGCTCATATGTTTATTCCTCTCTATGTTGCAAGTTTAGCATACGAAATTTTGTTTGTTAATATTTTTGTGCAGATTTGACTTATTAGTGATTTTATGGTATATTTATAGCGACTTAAAAGAACTAGTATTTATTTAATTTTTAGATTTAAGAAATGACAAAAATAGTTTTTTGTGCTTTATTTTTGATAAAAAGTAAATATTACTTTAAGGAGGAAGACATGAGTAAAATAAAAGTTTTTAGTCTTGGAGGACTAAATGAAAATGGAAAAAATTTATATGTAGTTAATATAAATGATAGAATATTAATTTTTGATTCAGGACTTAAGTATGCAAGTGATAAGATGTACGGAGTGGATTATATAATACCTGACTTTAATTATTTAGTAGAAAACAAAGATAAAATAGTAGGTGTGTTTATAAGTCATGCGCATTATGAGAATATAGGAAGTTTAAATGAACTTGTTAGGGCTATTCCTAATATACATATTTTTGCAACTAATTATGCATCTAAGGTTATTTTAATTGAGAGTGAAGAAGCAGGTGTTAAATTTAAAAACTTACATATTATAAAGCCGCATAGGAAAATAGATTTTAAAGATTTTAGTGTTTTTCCGTTTAGTGTTACACATTCTGCACCTGAAAGCGTAGGATATGCTGTTAATACACCAGAAGGAAGCATTGTTTATATGGCTGATTTTGTAGTGGATTCTACAAGTCATGGTTTTTATGATATGGATTTGGGTAAACTTGCTTATATTGGAAAACAAGGAGTTTTACTTTTAATGTGTGAAAGTGTATTTGCTGAAAAAAGTGGATTTACAAGTCCTAGCCATAAGTTAGAAAAGTATTTTAGGGATGTTGTGGATAAAGCTCCAGGAAGGATAATATTTAGTATTTTACCTTTACATATTTTAACTATGCAAAATATTTTTGATGTTTTAAAAGGCACTGGAAGAAAAGTAGTTATTATGGGAAAATATTTACATTCTATTGTAGATATGGCTATAAATGAAGGATACTTAGATGTAGATAAAAATGTGATTGGAGATTTGGCTAATTTAAGAGATGAAAATTCAGTTATATTTGTAAGTAACGATAGAGAGATGCCTTATTATAATTTGAGTAGAATAGTAAATGGGTATGATAAATATGTTACTTTAGAAAAAAGTGATACTATATGTTTTGCAGACCCATCATATGACGCAATTGAACTTACTAGTGTTAAACTTAAAAATGATATAGCAGAAAAAGGGGCTAACATTTATGAAGTTCCAAAGAATAAAAGTGTTAGACTTCATGCATCTAGTGAGGACTTAATGCTTATGGTAAAATTATTTAATCCAAAATATTATATGCCTATAAAGGGAGAGTATCGTTATCAAGTTAAGAATGCTGACTTGGCAGTTCAAGTTGGAGTTCCAAAGTCAAATGTTATTTTGAAAGAAAATGGGGACGTTGTAGAAATAGTTGATGGAGAGTTAAAAGAAAGTTATGAAAAATTACAAGTAGATGATATTTTAATAGATGGAAAGAGCAGCAATGACGTAGGAGAACTTGTACTAAAAGATAGAGAAATGCTTGGAAATAATGGACTTATTTTAATCAGTGCGACTGTTGATAAGAGAAGTAAACACATTAAGAATGGACCTGAAGTGTTAACACGTGGATTTATATATGTTAAAGATAATTTGGATTTAATTGAAGAAATTAAGACTAAAGCAGGAGAGATTATTAAGAATAATACACATAATGGAAAGTATGCTGATTATGCTAAAATAAGAACTGATATTAGAGATGAGATTGGAACTTTCCTTTATAAGAAGACTGAAAGTAAACCAGTTATTTTAACAGTAATACAAGAAATGTAAGGAGGAGTTATGATATATCTAGATTATAGTGCAACTACTCCAGTTTTGGAAGAGGTGTTAGACTCCTATAATAGGGTTACTAGAGATTTTATAGGAAATGCTAATTCTATTCATAATTTAGGAGTAAAATCTAAAGAACTAATGCTTAAAGCCACTAAACAAGTGGCTACTTGTCTTGGAGTAAATTTTAATGAGATTATTTATACAAGTGGGGCAAGTGAAGCAAATAGTACTGCAATTAAAGGTGTTGCATTTAAATATAAAACTCGTGGTAAACATATTATTACAACTAAGTTAGAGCATAAGAGTGTGTTAGAAACAATGGATTTTTTAGAAAGTATTGGCTATGAAATTAGTTATGCCCCATTAAATAAAGATGGTAGTATAGATATGCATGAGTTTGAAAAATTAATAAGAAAAGATACAATCTTAGTTAGTGTGTGTGCAGTTAATAGTGAGGTTGGGTTTAAAGCACCACTTAAAACTATAAGACAAGTTATAAGCAAAAAGAATAAACTTACAATATTTCATAGTGATATGACACAGGCTCTTGGTAAGATGAAAATACATTTAGAAGATGTGGATTTGGCAAGTTTTAGTGCACATAAAATTTATGCTCCTAAGGGAATAGGAATTTTGTATAAGAAGAATGGGTTAGAAATTGAACCATTAATATATGGACTTACTGAAAATTGTCCATTTAGAGGTGGAACACCAGCACTTCCTTTAATCGTAAGTTTTTCTAAGGCTATTAGAATTGCTATTGAGAATTTGGAAGAAAATGTTAAAAAAGTAGAAAAGTTAAAAAGTATTTTAGAGTCTGGACTTAAAGAGGTAGACGTGCATATTAATTCAAATAATTTATGTGTTCCTCATATATTTAATTTAAGTTTAATTAAAATTAAGAGTGAAACTTTTGTAAGGGCATTAGAGAAGTCAGGTGTTTATATTAGTACAAATACTGCTTGTTCTAGTTTGAGTCCTAGTACAGTTTTAGGCGCAATTTATGACGATAAGTCTATTAATACGACTAGTATAAGAATAAGTATAAGTCCATATACAACTGAAAGTGAAATTAATAAATTTTTAGAGGTATTTTATAAAACTTATGATGAGTTACTACTTAAAAAGTAATTTAGGTAAATGAAGGTGATTTTCTTGACTTTTACCTTCGTTTACTTTAAAATTGTATTTGGTGATATAAATGATTTATACATATAGTGAACTTATAAATAACAATTTAGATGATTATAAACTAAAAAAAATGTTAGATAGTAAAGAACTTTATAAGATAGATAATGGAATTTATTCTAAAACTCCTTATTATGATTATTTAGAGTATATTACTAAGAAATATCCTAATGCTATTTTTAATGATGAAAGTGCTTTCTATTACTTAGATATGACTGATTCTATACCTCTTAAATATTATTTGGCAACATCGAATAATTCTAGGAAGATTAATAATAAAGATGTTAAGCAAACTTTTATGTCTAATAGATTTTTTGATATAGGTAAAACACAAATAGTACATAATAATACAGTTATTAATATCTATGATAAAGAAAGAATGCTAATAGAACTAGTTAGAAATAGAAATAATTATTCTTTTGCTTTTTATAAAGAAATAATATCAAATTATAGAAAAATGGCTGATAAAATAAATATAAGAAATTTAAGAAAATATTTAGAGTATTTTAAAAATAGTGAAAATATTTTTGATATAATACATAGGGAGGTTTTTTAGAAAAGTGAATATATTAAAAAGTATTGAATTTTATTTGAATAAAGGTTATCTAAAAACTTATGCTGAGGCTAAGGTTGCACAAGATATAATATTAAGTAAAATTGCAAAGTCAAATTATAAAGAGAATATAACTATTAAAGGCGGAGTTGTTATGTTTAATATTTCAAATGAGCGGAGGCGCGCAACAATAGATATTGATATAGATTTTATAAGATATTCTATAGATGAAAAGAGTATAAGAAATTTGTTTGAAAAGTTAAATCAAATTAATGATGGTATTAAGATGATTATAAATGGAGATATAATTCCTCTAAATCATCAAAGCTATAAAGGTAAAAGAGTTAAATTAACGTTAATAGATAATGAGAAAAATAGTATTGATATTAAAATTGATATTGGAGTACATAATAGTTTAAATATTAAACAAGAAGAATTTACATTTAATTTTGAAATAATAGAAGAAAGCCTTAAATTACTTGTTAATTCAAAAGAGCAAATATTTGTGGAAAAATTAATATCGTTGTTAATACATAATATAAAAACTACAAGATATAAAGATATATTTGATATGTATTATTTATGTGAAAAAACTAAAATGAATAAAGATATAATCGTTGAATTAATTTGTGGATATTTAAAATCAAGTAGTTTAGGTTTTAAAAATCTTGAAGAAATTAAAAGTGAAATATATTATATATTTAATAATTCTAATTTTAGAAGAAATATTAATAATGATAAATATAATTGGACTAGTGAAAGTGTGATTAAAGTTTTAAATAAAGTGCTGGAATTTATTAATAGTTTAAGTGAGGTGTAAGTGAATATATGAAAAAGATAATAATGGTTAAATATGCAGAGTTGACTACTAAAAAGGATAATAGGAATTTTTTTATTAATACATTAGAAAATAATATTAAAAATGCTTTAAGTGAGTTTGAACCTATAATAGAGAAAGATTATTTTAGAATGTTTGTAAGTGTGAAAGAAGAAAAAATTGATGAGGCAGTAAGTATTCTTACAAAGGTTTTTGGTATTTTAGAGGTTTGTGTATGTATTTTTAGTGAAGATAAGTCAAGTGAGAATATTTGTGAAATTTCTAAAAGTTTGATAAGTGGAGGGGTTACTTTTAAAGTAGAAACTAATAGGAGTGATAAAGCGTATCCTATAAAGAGTATGGATTTAAGTAGACAAGTTGGTGGATATATTTTAAAAAATGTTAATAATTTGAAAGTAGATGTTCATGAACCAGAAGTAATTATTAGAATAGAAATTAGACGTGAGGGAGTATATATTTATAAAAACGGAGTTAAAGCAGGAGGAGGATATCCTACTGGTACTTTAGGAAAAGCTTTACTTATGCTTAGTGGTGGAATTGATAGTGTAGTTGCTGGATATTTGGCTATGAAAAGAGGAGTAAAGTTAGATTTTCTTTATTTTGAGAGTTTACCACATACTAGTTTGGAAGCGAGAAATAAAGTAATAGAACTTGCAAAAGTATTAAAAAAATATAGCAATAATGGGCGTCTTTATATTGTGCCTTTTACTAAAATACAAGAAAGCATTTACAAAAATATGAATAAAGACTATATGATTACAATTATGAGAAGAATGATGTATAGAATAGGAGAAAGGTTTGCAAATAAAAAGAAACATATGGCTATTATAAATGGTGAGAGTATTGGGCAAGTTGCAAGTCAAACTTTATCAAGCATAAGAGTTGTAAATGAGGTTACAAACTTTCCTATAATTAGACCACTTGCTGCTTTTGATAAGTTAGAAATTATGGATATAGCAAGAAAAATAGGTAGTTATGATATTAGTATTTTACCTTATGAAGACTGCTGTACTATATTTGTACCTACTCATCCAGTAATAAATCCTAGACTTGATATTTGCTTAAAAGAGGAAGAAAATTTTGATTTTAGTTTAATAGATGAAGCCATTGATAATATAATAACAATTGAAATAGATGAAAAAAAACAAGAAGAAGATTATTTGTAGTATAAAAATTATAAAGCATATCATAATAGTAATAGGTGGTAATAATGAATAATCCTCTTATTATGAAAATAAAAAGTGATTTTGGGTATGAGAAGAAAAAATTAGATAAAATTATGGTAAGTTTTGGAAGAACTGTGAGATTTAAATAAGACTGCTTTTAATCAGTAGTTTTTTTGCTACATTAGAAAAAGCCAGTAACTTATTGATTTTTCTAAGTTATGGTGTGTATTTATGTTGGATGATGTATTGATGTAAAGAATAGATAAAAAAAGTTTAGATTAAATAAATGTATAAGAGATGTATTTATTATAGATATGTTTCTTTTTTTTTGTTATACTTTTTAGTAGGAGATGAGATTATATGAAAATATTAAGTGTAAATGCTGGTAGTTCTTCTTTGAAATTTCAATTATTTGATATGCCAGAAGAAAAAAGTTTAATTAGTGGACTTTTTGAGAGAATTGGAATAGATGGAAGTTATACTATTAAATATAATGGAGAGAAAATAAAAAAGGATGTTAAGTTAGATAATCATAAGGATGCTTTTAATATTCTAATGGAAGAACTTGTTAATTTAGGAGTTGTTTCTAGTTTAGAAGAAATTAAAGGTGTAGGACATAGAATAGTTCAAGGTGGAACTTATTATGACAAAAGTGTGATTATAGATGATGAGGTTTTGTCTAGAGTAGAAGAAATGAGTGTTTTAGCGCCTCTTCATAATCCTGCTGGAATTACTGGAGTTAAAGCAAGTATGGAAGTTATTCCAGGTGCAGTAAATGTAGCTGTTTTTGATACTGCATTTCATCAAACTATGGCTAAAGACGCTTACCTTTATGCACTACCTTATGAATGGAATAAAGAATATAAAATAAGAAAATATGGATATCATGGAACAAGTCATAAATATGTTAGTGAAAGAATGAATGAGATATTAGGTAGAACTGATACTAAGTTAATTACATGTCATATTGGAAATGGTGCTAGTGTAAGTGCTATAAAAAATGGAAAATGTATTAATACAAGTATGGGTCTTACTCCAAACTCTGGTCTTGTTATGGGTACTAGATGTGGAGACGTGGATGCTACAGTTATTACTTATATGATGGATGTGCTTAAAATTGGTCCAAAAGAGATGGAAAATATAATGAATAAACAAAGTGGTCTTTTAGGTATAAGTGGAGTATCTAGTGATTCAAGGGATATAGAAGATGGAATAAAAAATGGAAATGAAAGATGCATACTTGCTCAAAAGATGTTAGTTAATAGTGTTAGAGATTATATTGCTAAATACTATGTAGAATTAGGTGGGTGTGATGCAATAGTATTTACTGCTGGACTTGGAGAAAATTCAATAATGACAAGAAGTGATATAATAAATGAACTAGGAGCTCTTGGAGTAGAGTTAGATGAGGATGCTAATAATGTAAGAGGAGAAGAAAGACTTATAACAACTAAGAATTCAAAAATACCAGTTTATATTATTCCTACTAATGAAGAATTGATGATATCAAAAGATACTTATAGTTTAATCAAATAGAAAGAAGCGAAGTATGAAAAAGGAAACTTTAAAAAGAATTTATAATGAGATAAAAAAATATAATATTATTTATATAGTAAGGCATATAGGACCAGACCCTGATGCTGTTGCAAGTGAAGTTGCTTTAAGAGATACTATTGTTAGGACATTTCCAAATAAGAAAGTTTATGCTCTTGGTACAGGTGTTGCAAAATTTAAGTATATTGGTAAATTAGATAAAGTTAATAGTTTTGATTATGATAATTCTTTAGTAATAACTTTAGATGTGCCAAATGCTTCTAGAATTGATGGATTAGATGTTAGTAAATTCAAGAATGTTATTAAGATAGACCATCATCCATTTGTGGAAAAGTTTGAAACTATAGAATATATTGATGAAAACGCTTGTAGCACTTGTGAAATTTTACTTGATTTAGTAAATAATACACGTCTTAAATTAGATAAATGTATTGCTACTTGTTTACTTGTTGGTATTATTAGTGATTCTAATAGATTTTTGTTTAATCCTTGCGATGATAAAATTCTTTTTAAAGTGGCAGAAGTTGTTAAGAAGTTTAAACTAAATTTACAGGATATTTATTCTAGTATTTATAGTAGACCTATGAGTGAAGTTAGATTAATGGGTTATATTGGGTCTAATTTGAAAGTTACTAGAAATAAGTTTGCTTATATTATTTTAGAAAATGATATTGTATCTAGTTTTAATGCTGACGCGAGTAGTGCGTCTAATATGGTAAATGAATTTAATAATATAGAAGATTTTATTGTATGGATGTTTGTTACAAAAGATGTTAAGAATGATATATTTAAAATTAATTTAAGAAGTCGTGGACCTGTTATTAATGAAATAGCTAGTAAGTATAATGGTGGAGGACATAAGTTTAGTAGCGGAGCTCGTGTTAAAACTATGGATGAGTTAGATAATTTAATAAATGATTTAGATATGTTATGTAGAGATTATATAAAAAATGTGGAACAAAATAATTTATAGGACGAAAAAATGAAAAAATTCGTCCTATAGAAGTTTATAGGACGAAAAAACAAAAAAATTCGTCCTATAGATAATTATATAATGGTAAAATGTAAATATTTGTGATATAAAAATGTTTATAGGACGAAAAAACAAAAAAATTCGTCCTATGGAAATTTATAGGACGAAAAAATGAAAAAATTTGTCCTATGGAAATTTGTATAAAGATAAAATAGAAAAATATGTGATATGTGATGAAAATTGGAGGTGTAAAATGAGATTAGAAGATTTTGATTCTGGAACTTATTTAAATGTTAATGATTATAGATGTTTTATTCCTAGTAAGATTAATTATAATTGGAGTTGGGAGGATACAAAGTTAGATAAGTTACTTTCCGAAGCAAGTAGGCAAATAGGTGAGTTAAATGCTTACTCTTTACTTATTCCAAATATAGATTTATATATAAAAATGCATGTTAAAATTGAAGCAAATAAATCTAGTAGGATTGAAGGAACTAGAACGACTGTCGAAGAAGATTTATTGGATATAAGTGATGTTAACCCTGAAAAGAGAGATGATTGGGAAGAAGTTCAAAATTATGTTAAAGCGACTAATTATGGTATAGAAAGAGTAAAAAATAATTTTCCAATGTGTAATAGATTAATAAGAGATATTCATGGAGTGTTAATGCAAGGTGTAAGAGGAGAACATAAGACTCCTGGAGAATTTAGAACATCTCAAAATTGGATAGGTGGTACGAAACCTTCTACTGCTGTTTATGTTCCTCCTATTCATACAATGTTGCCTGATTGTTTATCTGATTTTGAAGACTTTATTAATAATGAAAAAATAGATACTCCTGATTTAGTAAAAATTGCAATTCTACATTATCAATTTGAAAGCATTCATCCATTTTTGGATGGAAATGGTCGAATTGGTAGACTTTTAATTCCTCTTTATATTCAAAGTAAGGGAATGCTTGAAAAACCATGTTTATATATTTCTGATTATATAGAGAGAAATAAAAGTACATATTATGATATGCTTACTCGTGTTAGAACTAATAATGATTTGATAGGATGGATTAAATTTTTTTTAGAAGCTATTACAGAAACTTCGAGAATAGCTAAAGATAAATTTAAAAATATAGTTCTTTTAACACAAGAATTAGATGAACTTATAATGAAGTTATCTGTTAAACCTGAAAATTCAAAAAAGGTAATTGACTTATTATATGATGAACCTATTTTGAGTAGAACTACAATAGTTGAAAAAACTGGGATTAAAATGTCTACTGTTAAAGGAATTATAAATGAATTTGTAAAAAATGGTATTTTAGTAGAAACTACTGGTTATAGTAGAAATCAAATATTTGCTTTTCAAAAATATATTGATTTATTTTTAACTGACTGAGAAGAACTGTTATAGATAAGTTTGCCAAAAATGGTAAATAGTGTATAATATTAGTAAGAGGTGGATTTATGAAGTTTGACGAGGTAGAACTATCAAATGTTGCGGTTAGAGTTAGTCAATATCCAGAAGATGGTAAACCTGAATTTTTAATTCTTGGAAGAAGTAATGTTGGAAAAAGTAGTTTTATAAATTGTTTAGTTAATAGAAAAAATATTGCTAGAACTAGTAGTAAACCAGGAAAAACACAAACATTAAATTTTTATGGAATAGATAATTTATGTTATTTAGTAGATGTACCAGGATATGGCTATGCTGCTGTTAGTAATAAGAAACAAGAAAAATTTGGACTTATGATAGAAGAATATATAATGAATAGACCTAATTTGAAACATGTATTTTTACTAGTTGATTATAGACATAAACCTACTGAGAATGATTTACTTATGTATGACTTTTTAAAGTATTATAATTTACCAGTTACTGTAGTATGTACAAAATACGATAAAGTTAAAAAGAGTGCTAAAGATAAACAAGATAAGATAATAAGTTCTACTATGGATATTGTTATGGGAGATGATATTGTTAACTTTAGTAAAATTACTAAACAAGGAAGAGATAGAATAATTGAAATAATAGAAGGAAAATTAATTTAAGTTTTCCTTAATATTGTCCTGTAGCCAAATGGTAAGGCAGTAGGCTCTGACCCTATGATTACTGGTTCGAATCCAGTCAGGACAACCAAATAAAAATAACGCGAGATAATTTCTTGCGTTTTTTACTTGGCATTATTTCTAGGATAAGGTTTAGTTTCATTAGTTAATCCTAAGATGTAATCAATGCTAGTATTGTAAAATTTTGCTAATTTTATTAATCCGTCATATGATAGTTCAAATTCATTATTTTCTATTCTTGAATATTGGGCTTGTGTAACGTTTATAATTTTTGCAATATCTTTTTGCTTTAAATCTTTGTCTTCTCTTAAATCTCTAATTCTATTCATATTTTTTCACCAATTTTATTTTCGCATATTCGTAAAATGTATCTTGACATATATGTATAAAACGTATATAATTCAAATTGAGAATACGCAAAACGTATATATAAAAGAGGTGCTTGTTGAAATGAATAAAAAGATATTAAAAGATTTTATTAAAACAAAATTAAGAACAAAAAAAGGAATAACTTGTATAACACTAATATTAACAACACTAGTATTAGGTTTATCTTATGGGGCATTTGTAATAACAAGCAGTAAGTATAAAACAAGTGAAATGTTAATAAGTGAACTTATGTATGGAATAACTATAACAGAAGACACTACAAGTACTAGTACTATAAGTGGTAATACTGTTACAATACCTGCAAATACTA